>JAAFJU010000112.1 GCA_013298165.1 Synechococcales cyanobacterium bin31.maxbin.ball.101
GGTGAAGTTGGATGGGTATTTGCGGGAGTTTCCGACGGTGGTGATGTTGGATGGGTTGGATGAGGTGTTTGACCGATCGATGCAGGCGGCGATCGTGGATGAGATGATTCGGTTTTCGCATCAATACCCAAAGGTGCGGATTTTGGTAACGTCGCGCATTGTGGGCTATAACCCCGATCGGCTACAGAATGCGGGGTTTCGGCATTTTACAATTCAGTCGTTGGAACCCGATGAGATTCATGAGTTTATTGATAAGTGGTATGACTTGGCGATGCCGGGGGATGACGGTCGCGATCGGCTGAAGCAACGACTGAAGGATGCGATCGAGAATTCTAAGGCGATCGGGAATTTGGCGGATAATTTATTGCTGTTGACGATGATGGTGATTTTGAATCGGCGTCAGGAGTTGCCACGGGATCGATCGGAATTGTATGAGCAGGCAACGCGGGTGTTATTGCATCATTGGGATGTGGATCATAAGTCGTTGCAGTTGCCGATCGAAGCCATTGGGCGGCGGGAGAAGCAGGCGATGCTGCGCTGTGTGGCGTATGAGATGCAGACGAGTGAGTCGGGGTTGAAGGGTAATCTCATTACTGCCGATCGGTTGACGCAGGTGTTGACGGGGTATTTACGGGAGCAGGGGTTTGAGGCTCCGCGAGAGAAAGCCAATGGGTTGATTGAGCAGTTACGATCGCGCAATTGGATTTTGTGCGATCGGGGAGCGGATACCTACGGGTTTGTGCATCGGACGTTTTTGGAGTATTTCTGTGCGATGGAAATTGTGCATCGCTTTGAGAAGCGTGGAGTAGAAGGCGGATTAACATTTGAGCAGCTTCGGGATGACGTGTTTGGAAAACACTGGCAGGATGAGACTTGGAATGAGGTTCTGAGATTAATTTGTGGTGCGATCGATCCTCATTTTGTATCCAAATTGACTTGCTTTTTGTTGAATTTATTTTCAGTAGGATCTTTTAAGAATGAAGGAATAGCATCCATTGATGAATATTTAGAGCATGATTATTTTTACGATGACAGTGAACACTACAAGCTTATTCTTGAAAATGTAGGTGGCGATATGGAAGTATGCATGATTTTTATCAGAGAAGTGAATAAAATTCATAAGCTTAAAAGCATATCTAATCTTCTAATTGAAAAGCTTGAAACCTTCATGGGATGTATGGGTTCAATGAACAGTCCTAGTCAAGGCATGTTTAGTTATGGAGTAGAGATTTCCTCCATGGTGATTCAGACAATTGCTAAAATTGGAGCTGGAGATGAACAAGTTTATCAATGGCTTGTAGATATGAATATGGATATAAATTTACATCACTTACATGAAATGTGTTTAGCTGCAATGTATGGAATTATTGATAATTGGAAAAATAATGATCGAGTTTTTAGTTTCTTGTGTGTTGCATCAGTTACATCTTATGAATGTTGTATTGAGCGTATAGAAGACCCATCTCACGTTGCTCTAAAAAACCTTGCTTCTAGATACCCTGCCCACCCAAAAACGATCGAACTCCTCCACGATCGCGCCCTCAACGACCCCGACGAACAACTCCGCGAATGGGCGATCGAGCAACTGAAAAAGCTAGAGGGCAGCGACTGAATGGAGAATGGAGAATTTAGAAGGGGAGAGTGCGATCGTTCTTCAATGCGATAAACTTGAGGTACTATTCCTTGCGTTTGCCGATCGCCATGCAACTCACTCGCGAAGATCTCAAGCAAGACCTCGACAGCCTCAACCCTCAGCAACTCCAGCAGGTTGCAGAGTTCATCGCTTTTCTTCAATTCCGCGATCGACCTAGACGCGAAAAAATTACAAGACGAGGAGCGACGATCGATCCAGCACGGTTTGCAGCGATCGCTGACTTTGCTGACGACGATCGAGCATTGGCAGAAGCTGGAATGGACGACTATGCTCTCCTTCTCGCACAGGAAGACTAACCATGAGTCAACGGATTCTGCGCGGTGAAATTTGGTTAGCCAATCTCAACCCGACTCAAGGTTCAGAACAGTCAGGAATAAGACCTGTCATCATTTTCCAAAATGATCTCGTCTCTCGATATTCCAGCACAACCCTAGCGATTCCACTCACAACAAATCAAGCCCGCGCATCACTACCGATTTGTTTGCCAATTCCCCAAGGAGAAGGAGGACTCACCCAGAATTCCGTTGCCCTTTGCTTTCAAATGCGAGTTCTTGATAAAACTCGATTAATCAAAAAGCTTGGAATACTTTCAGAGTCTACGATCGCAGAACTAGAAGAAACGGTTTTACTAACGCTAGGTTATGAGTAAATCGATCGCGCCCTCAACGACCCCGACGAACAACTCCGCGAATGGGCGATCGAGCAACTGAAAAAGCTAGAGGGCAGCGACTGAATTGAGAATAGAGGATTTAGAATTTAGAATGGGAGAGTGAGATCGTTCTTGGTTGCGATAGAATTGAGGCAGTATTCCTTGCGTTTGCCGATCGCCATGCAACTCACTCGCGAAGACCTCGATAGCCTTAACCCTCAGCAACTCCAGCAGGTTGCAGATTTCATCGCTTTTCTTCAATTCCGCGATCGACCTAGACGCGAAAAAATTACAAGACGAGGAGCGACGATCGATCCAGCATTGTTTGCAGCGATCGCTGACTTTTCCGACGACGATCGAGAATTAGCTGAAATGGGCATGAGCGACTATGCTCTCTCTTTGTCTGAATGTGATTCTGATGAGGATCCAGATTTTGGATTCTCCCCAGAGCGATTTCGCATTTCCTGGGAACAAGCTATGACCGGACAGACGCTTCCATTATCTGTACTTTGGGAAGACGATAACTTAGATGAAGCCGCGATCGAATAATACGAGGTTTATCAATGGTAAAGATTCACTACAGTAAAGATGCTGATGCGTTGCTTATTGAGCTTTTGGATTTACCGATCGCCTACGCTGAAGATGATGGAAAAATCATTCTGAACTACTCAGAAGACGATCGGCTTGTCCTTGTTGAAATTTTAGATCTCACAAAATCTATGGAAACCGATGACGGTGGGTTTAAGGAGTTAATTTATGCTTAACAATGTAACTAAATTAGACTATGAAAAACTTGTTGAACTTCTCGATCGTCTCATCGATCAAGTAGGAGAAGATGAGTCTCATCCGCTTGCATCAATGATGGATGTTATCGGTGTATTAATTGAAAACTATGAGACAGAACACGTCCCTGAATTAGTTGGGTAGAACCTATGGCTATAGTAACCAAACTGAATCGTGCCAAGAAGTTACGTTGTCAGACTCGAACGTTACGCAAAGAACTTGCTTGGAGAAAAGCGTATGCCCATCGTGCCTATCGTCGAGCGGCGAAACAGGCTATTCAAACCGATCGAGATGTGAATGAAAAGCCGCGCCTGACCGGGTGGGACATTATCTGATCACCGAAATCCGTAGCCGCATTGATCATCAACAATGGACGATCGAAATAACGCATCACACAACTTCGTCTACAGCTTGATCTTCAGTCCGAATCGATCGCCCCTGTGCGAGTGCTTCCAGAAACAATTCATCATTAGAAATTGAACCCGTCAATCGATCGAGCCAATTCACTGCAACGGGACGATCGGTTTTTAAAAGTGAATTCAGTTGAAGAAGCTGCGCTTCTAAAGATGAGACCCGCTCTTCTAATGTTGGATGATTCATCAGAGTTACCTCTACCCTCTCTTCAAGATACCTAAAATTCTAACCCACGATCGCTCCCACTCATCCAATCGTAAACACACCCAAACTTCCATCAAACTCAATTCGATATAAATTCATTAAATCCCGACTCACTAACGCCATCTCTCCAATATCCTCCACTGGACAGCCATACACTCGAAAAACATAATGTCGAAACCGATCGAACTTAATTCCAACTTCATAGGGAATTGCCAAGCTTAACGTTCCACCCACCGCAATCCGTCGTGGACGTTCTGCAACCTGAGCTTTCACCTGCATTAACCAAGGAATCGGCACCAACGTCACATCCGATCCCGTATCCAAAATTCCTTGACCCACGATCGATTCCCCATCAAATCGTCCTGGTTTGATTAACTCCAATGGCACGATCGGAATGGGTGGAATCTCCTCGCCTAATCGCGTATACCGATAACTTGCCATTTAACTCAAACCCAATCGTAATGGAGATCGAACAAATAATGATGGCTCAATAGGAACCACCTTTTTAACAAATAACGATCGCGGCTCACCTTCCCCATAAGCCCGTAGTACCAGTGCTTCATGATTTGAATCTGAATCCAAAATCTTTCCGTCTTCAAACCAAACAAATTGATTTAAATACTTTGTTAAAAGTTCCGGTTTCATTTGGTCAAACAAAACGGCTTGTCGTTCCATATAATCCAAAATTTCGCGATCTGGATAATTTGCTTTCGGCTGATTGGACGTGAAAATAGCGGCTGTCATGATTAACTCACCATCTTAGAAAAACTTTCAGTACCTCATCTTCTTAGTGTAGCGCATGATGATCGACCATCAGGAGCACGATCGACATCGCTAACACTTCTCTTCTTCTCCTAACAAAGCTCCCCAAACACCTCAACATAAGTCTCATAATCCTGATCGCCAAAACAAACAAAACTCACCCCCTCCAGGCTCTGCTCACGCTTCAAAAACTCGATCGTCGTCCCGATCGCAATGCGTGCTGCTTGATCCACCGGAAACCCATACACACCGCAACTAATTGCTGGAAAAGCGATCGTTTTAATATCGTGTTTTACAGCCAGCTTGAAACATTCCAGATAGCACGATCGTAGCGCTTCCGGTTCACCCGATCGGCCATTGCTCCAAATGGGACCCACTGTATGAATAATCCATTTCGCAGGTAAGTTATAACCTTTGGTTATTTTCGCTTCTCCAGTGTTGCAGCCACGAAGCGATCGGCATTCCTCTAACAGTTGCGGACCCGCCGCTCTGTGAATTGCACCATCTACGCCGCCGCCCCCTAAGAGGCTGGAATTAGCCGCATTGACGATCGCATCAGTGGCGAGTTTGGTAATGTCGCCCTGTAGGATACCGAGTTTTTCAATCATGATTTTGTACCGGACTTTAAACCTGGAATCGTAATATCGATCGCTTTGACAGGTTGGTTCAGAGTGGAAAGTGCAGGGACGATCGCTTTGTCATTGCCAACTACCATGGTGACAAGCTGCGAAGGTTTTAGATTGCGTTGGGCGGCTTGCTGGACGTCTTGGACGGTGGTGGCGACGACGGCTTTTTGGTATTGGAAGAGGTAGTCTTTGGGATAGCCGAAATATTCGTAGCGCATGACGCGGGATAGGACTTTGGCCGGATCGTCAAAGTTGAATACAAAGGAGTTAATCACCGAATCCTTAGCGCGTTGTAATTCTTCCGCTGTCACAGGTTCTGTGCGAATCCGATCGATTTCTTTCACCACACTGCGAATGAACGGCACGGTGGATTCAGATTTGGTATCGCCCCCTGCGACAAAGGTGCCGGGATAGTCAAACTGGGGACTCCAGGCCGCATAGACGCTGTAGGCTAAGCCTTGACGCGATCGGACTTCGTTAAATAGTCGTCCTCCGAAGCCGTTCAAAATGTCATTCATCACAGAAAGCGCGGGATAGTCACGATCGCTGACCTTGCCGCCGAGATGGCCGATTTGGATGGAGCTTTGGGTGAGTTCGGGTTTGCTGGCGAAGAAGATACCGGACGTTTGGGCTTGTTGGATGGCGGCGGTTTGAGTCGGTTGTTTGCTATTGGTTTTAGGGGTAAAACTGCCGAACTTGGCTTCGATCGTTTTTCTCATTTCGGCGGGATTGATATCGCCGATGATGCCGAGGAGGAAGTTTTCGGGTTGGAATTGGGATTGGTAAAAGTTTTGAATGTCGGATTGGGTGATGCGATCGATCGTGGCATATTCCACGGTGCGCGCATAGGGACTGGTCGGGCCGTAAATCAATTTACGAAACTCGCGACCGAGAATGGCATTGGCTTGGTCATTTCGTCTGGCAATACCGCCACGGATTTGGAATTTGGTGAGATCAATTTTGTCTTGGGGCAGGGCAGGATTTTGGATGACTTCGGTGAAGAGGTCGAAGACTTGAGGCAGATCTTCCGTCAGGCTGCTGAAACTCACGGTTCCGGCGTTGACGCTGATACCGGATTCGATCGAGGCTGCTTTTTGTTCGAGCAGTTCATTGAGCGGATTGGCTGGAGTCTTGACGGTGCCGCCCGATCGCAACACTGAGCCAGTTACAGCCGCGAGTCCGGTTCGATCGGATGCTTCATTGCGGCTGCCTGTGCGGACCATGAGATTGCCGCTGACGAGGGGCAGTTCGTGATCTTCCATAAGGAAGACGGTCATGCCGTTTTTGAGTTTGAACTGCTCGTAGGGTGGGAGCTTGAGTTCGGGGAGGGGCTTGTAGGTGAGTTCGTCAAAATGCTTCGGCGTGGAGGCGATCGCAGGTCGTACCGCCAGCAGAATCAAAATCAGCGGAATCACAATGAAACAAAACACTAAGGTCAGCGTTTTGCTATTGATCAGTTTGCGGCTGACGTTGGGAGATGTGCGATTTTGCATTTTAAATGACGGCCTAGCCTGTCCCAGTCGTTGGTCTCTTCTGACTAGTTTAGAACGTCTCTTGGCGGACTGACGGTCGTAAAGATTTTTAATTTTTAAATGAATACTTCCCGTTGACGGGCCAAACGCCCGTAGATCCAAACAGAGTGCTTTGGATAATTTTCTCAACTCGTTTGGATGTTTTGACTATGAATAATAAATTGTTGTTGATTCCGATCGTCTCCCTAGGCGCGATCGTCCAATCAGCCGAATCGGCCAGCGCTGAAACCTTCTCCACCGCTGCCGTGCCCAATCCGGAAACTCGGCTCGATGTTTCTGAAATGATCAATCCTGGAACGATCGATCGCATCGCATCGGTGTCCACTCCTGAAATGACGACCATGTCCCAGTCAGAAGTTCCCCAAATTGTAGAGACTTCTACGATTGCCCAGTCTGCGCCTGCTGTGGAGGTTGCGGGGAATGGGGGGACGATCGCGCAAGCCAGTGGGAGCGCTCCTGTCACCACTACAGTTCCGGTCAAAATCGAAGTTGGTTCCCGTGGCATTCCGCCCATCACGGACTTGCCTGCGAAAATTTCGTTACCTCCGTCGGGACTTTTACCGGGGAATTTTGAATATCCGGTGAATATGGGGCAGACGGTGGATAGCTCCGTGGCGACGAGTTCTCCCATTACCGATCGGCTGGCGGATCCCGCTCTTTCTGAGCATCTGCAAGATGTACAGATCTTTCTAGCGACGAAACCCGAGGCATTTACCGTGCCCTGTGCTTCGTTGCCCACGAGTGATTGCAGTCCCATGATGAAGGCCCCCAATCCCGACGCCTATAAAGGAAAAGGGTTGTCCTTAAAAGCTCAGGATCCCGCTGCAAATCCCGATAGTCCGTCAGCCATTGGTCCGATCGTCCGGGAACGCCTCCGCATGACCGTCGAAGAGGTCCAAGCCTACCGCACCGCCTACTCACAAAACTTGATGGCTTGGTCCGATCGGGTCAGCCAATGCATGGCGGAAAAACCTCGGATGTACGTGCTGCGATCGGATGGCGCTCAGCTTCCCGTTTTCTTCAATGGACAGGAAGGGACCGTTGTGCGGAATGCTGCGGGGCAGGCGGTTTGTGCGAGCTAGGGTTGTTACAAAAGCCCGATCCCCCTAAATCCCCCTTAAAAAGGGGGACTTTGAGACATTGAGGGCATCAGGTTTTCTCAACCCATCTCCCTCTTTATTCTCTTGTCCCCCCTTTTTAAGGGGGCTAGGGGGATCGGGTCTTTGTGATAACCCTAGGCCCCTAACCCCGATCGCTCTCAATCTCCCCAATGGTCTTATTCTCTGGCCTAAACGTGGCTTTAGCGACCCGTTGGATATCCGCAGGCGTGATGGCACTAATGGCATCCACTTGTTTGAACAAGTTGCGCCATGTCCCCGTCTTGACTTGATATTCCACGAGCGCTGAGGCCATGCCGCTGTTGGAGGAGAGCGATCGGAGCAGTCCGGCGCGGGCGTTGGTTTTGATCCGATCGAGTTCGGTTTGGGTCACAGGTTCGGTTTTGAGCTTTTGGATTTCGACATCGATCGCCGATTGAATTTCACTCACCGTATGTCCCGGCGCAGATAATGCGTAGAACATGATCAAGTTCGGGAATTTATCGCCTGGGAATCCGTTGAAGCCTTCGGCGGACAGAGCGATTTTTTTGGATTCGACGAGGGATTTGTAGAGGCGTGAGGTGCGGCCATCGCTGAGGAGCGAGGCGATCGCTTCATAGGTCGCATTGTCGGGATGGCTCAAAGCTGGACGGTGGTAGCCTTCCAGATAAATGGGTTCTGAGGGGAGCTTGAGTTTGACCGTGCGGGTTTCGGTCTGTGCGGGTTCGACGGGTAAGGTTCGGTCTGCAGCTTTGCCTGCGGCTTTGAAGCGTCCGAAGTAGGTTTCAGCGAGCTGCTTGACTTCCGCTGTGTTCACGTCGCCTACGATCGCGATCGTGATGTTATTCGGCGTGTAGTATTTTTCAAAAAAGGCTTGAATATCCGATCGGGACATGGATTTCACGTCATCCGAATAGCCCGCGACAGGCTGATTGTAAGGATGCACCTTGAAGGCAGCGGGCAAATATTCTTCGATTAGTTTGCCGATCGGTGAGTTGTCGATGCGCATCCGACGCTCTTCTAAGATGACGGCTTTTTCTTTAAAAAATTCGCGCAGAACGGGGTCGAGGAACCGATCGGACTCCAAGGACATCCAGAGTTCGAGTTTATTCGATGGGAAACTGAAGAAATAGCGCGTCGCATCGGCAGCAGTCGTCGCATTTAAGCCCACGCCACCATTTTGCTCAATGATCTGCCCAAATTCATTTTGTTTTGAAACCTGTAACAGCTCCGCATCCAATGCTTGGAATTCGGCTTGGAGTTTTTCGACTTCGGCGGGATTTTTACTGGCTTGAGCGGCTTTTAGTTTTTCCCAGAGTTGATCTTGCCGATCGAGTAAGACCTTCTCTTTGGCGTAGTCCTGGGTGCCGATGCGCGTGGTGCCCTTGAAGGCGAGATGTTCTAGAAAGTGGGAAATCCCAGTTTTGCCCTTGGGTTCGTCTGCGCCGCCGACATCGACGTAGGTGTGAAAGGAGACGACGGGGGCGTTATGGCGTTCGAGGACGATGAACTTCAAGCCATTGGAAAGCTGAAATTCGCTGATGTTTTTGACGACGCGATCGAGGTAGGGCTGAACGGAGGTCTTAGATGCGCTGGGTTTGGGTGCGCTGGGTTTGGATGTAAGCGGGCTGGGCGTTTTGCTCTGGGCGAGGGCGGGTGCTGTGGTCCCCAACATCCCGAGCATTAGAATCAGTATCCCAGCGGTTGCCAAAGCGGCCAATCGATTCACAAACCTAACCATAACTGCTTCTACCTTAAAGAAATCTTGTGGACCCAAACCGATCGGCTTGAGGTTTTCAAAAGCACTCTTCCTAGGATAGGAGGGAATGGGGCGTTTGTGGTCTCTCACAAGTTCTAGAAGCGCTAGAAGCTGCGGTGACGATAGCTGACGTAGCTATCAAATAGGATTGTGACTAAGGCAAAGGCTCCACCAATGACGATCGCGCCTTCCACGCAGCTTCCACTGCCAAAGGTCATTAAGAAGTTGGCTAACCCCTGAAGGCCCGCCTGACTGAATCCCATAAATCCAGGAATATAGCCCAGCAGTGCAAATCCACTGAGGGCGAACAGAATGCTGACGATCGGCAGGATAAACCCCAGGCAAAGGGCAACGAGGAGCGATCGGAGGAACATAATCACAGAAGAGGCAGTATGCATAGGAACGATAAACTCACAGGGTAATTGAGGAGCAGGCCAACCCAAATAGGCCAACCTGAGATTGAGGAAACAAACTCCCCTTAAGATAGAGTCCCATTCCCCGTTATGGGATGCCCTGTGAGTATTCGTAAGGGTTAGATAAGGAAGTACACAATATGAAGAAATACTGTGGTTTTTTCTCATCGATCCCCGTGATATGTATCACCCATGAAACAGCCCTAGATCACGGCTCAGCCTGAGTTTGACCGCCCTAATTGCGCCTCAAACCTTGCTCCTAGCGATCTTTTGGAAATAGGGTGAGTTCTAAGCGATCGACCGCTGCATCAAATTCATCGTTAATAATCTGTACATCAAACTCATTGGCCGCGTCGATTTCGGCTTTGGCTCGTTGGAGGCGACGATCGATCGCATCGTCGGAGTCCTGACCTCGGCCTCGGATCCGACTTTCCAGTTCTTCGATCGAAGGGGGCAAAATAAAGATGCGATAGGCTTCGGGAAAACTTTGGCGGATTTGTCTAGCGCCATCGAGTTCGATTTCTAGGATGACCCACTCGCCTGCTTTAAGCTGTTCTTCGACAGCGCGGCGTGGGGTTCCGTAGCAGTTTTTGGCAAATTCAGCCCATTCTATAAATTCATCTTCGCTCACCATCAGGTCAAATTGCTGTCGGGTGATGAAGTAGTAGTTGACGCCATCCACTTCGCCCTCACGGGGCGATCGGGTGGTGGCGGAGATGGAGAGCTTGAGTTCGGGATGGCGCTGAAGCAGAGCTTTTAGAAGGGTCCCTTTGCCGACGCCGCTGGGTCCGGTGAGAACGATGAGTCGCCCTTGGGCTTTGCTGAGATCGTCGGCTTTGGTGAGTTCTGCTGTCGGGCTACCCATTGATGCTCCTTCTGGTGAGAATCTAGTACGAATTTAGCGTGAAATCCGGTGCTACATAGCTATTCAGATTCCTCGATTGTATCCAGAATATCAAAAAGCGAAGCACTGGTGATGCTTCGCTTTAATTCGCTTCAAATTGCTGGATTGAGCCTGACTCAAGCAAGCTTGCTAAGGGTCTTCACCAATCAGTACCGTCACCATCTAAGTATCGTCACCATTCGTTGATTCCTTACTAGTAACAAATCGATTGGCAACGGTTTCGGGTTGAATCGCCGACAGAACGACGTGCCCTGAGTCGGTAATGATCACCGCCCTTGTTCGCCTGCCGTAGGTCGCGTCAATGAGTTCGCCGCGTTCTCTGGCATCGGTAATGATGCGCTTGATGGGAGCGGATTCGGGGCTGACGATCGCGATGACGCGACTCGCCGAGACAATATTCCCGAATCCGATATTGATTAGTTTAATGTCCGTCATATGGGTATGGAAGATCCTGGACCAGAGCACATTTACAATTATTTTTATCCTAATCGTAAAAATGTGGGATGAACAAGCTTAAATGACAAATATTCTTGGGGTTTCGAGAAAAAAGAGCCTTAACTATCGTTATTCTAGATAAAAGGTAATGCCCTATTGAGAACGGAAAGCCCATATAATGTGGCCTCAGCGATCGATGGAGCAGCTTTTCTTCTTATTTCTCTCAACCCTTTTAAATACTCTCCGCAACTACTTTCGCAAGTAAAAGTGAGGTAAATCACCAGATGCATGGCTTTTATACCTCTTTATCGAAAAATGACGAAATGGCATAAATGAGCAATTTCAACCAATTTCAACAGGTTTATAGCGGTTTGCAAGCTCAGAGAAGCCTATTTGTAGATTTAAGTAATCTTGGGCTTTGAGACTCGTTAACCTGCTGAAATGAAAATTTAGAGCGGTTTAACAAGGTTATGTGTCAGAATAATTTCTCTGAAGTAAAAATTTGACGAAATGTGACTGGAATTTGACGAAATCTGACTAAAATTTGATTCCCTAGAGGTTTTTTGTGCAGCCCGTAGATTTCACAACGCTGGTGGCTCTTCGGCAGGCGCTGGTGGCTGAGACGTTGCCTGCCCGTCTAGAGCAGGTCTATCAATGCGATCGGTTCACCTTGGCTTTGGCCTTGAGAACGCTGACCGGGCGCAATTGGTTGACGATTTCTTGGCATCCCCAGGCGGCGAGGTTGCACTGTGGGGATGCGCCACCCCGATCGCCCGATACCTTCACCTTTAGTCAGCAGCTTTGGCATCAGTTGGGAGGCTTGGCGCTTTGTTCAGTGGCGCTGGTGAAGCCCTGGGAGCGGGTTTTGGATTTGCAGTTTTGTCAGAGACCGGGGGATCCGGTGCTATGGCATCTCTATGTGGAGGTGCAGGGTCAATATAGTAATGCCGTGTTGGTGAATGAACAGGGCGAGATTGTGACGGCAGCCCATCAGGTCAGCGCCACCCAGTCCAGTCTGCGACCGATCCAAACCGGGGATCGCTATCAGTTACCCCCCAGTTCGACCCAGCCGATGCCGAGTTTGGAGGAGTCGTTCGATCGGTGGCAGGAGCGTCTGGCCTTGATCCCCACAGTTTTGAAAAAACTCTTTGTGAAGAACTATCGAGGCTTGAGTTCGGCCTTGACGTTGGAGTTGTTGGATCATGCCAAGTTGGATGCCGATCGGCTTTCGGATAGTCTGTCCGATGGAGAATGGCGATCGCTTTATGCCACTTGGCAACATTGGCTAAAATGTCTGGAAACTGAGACTTTTTCTCCGTCAACCACTGAGACAGGCTATCGGCTTTTAGCGCATCCTGATTTTGATGCCGGATTGGCAAAGTCAAATTTTGAGTCAAATTTTGAGTCGAATTTTGAGTCGAATTTTGAATCCAAACCTGGATCCTCCAATTCAACGATTTCGATTCAGGCGATTTTGAATGACTACTATGGGGGCGGGCTGTCTAAGCAGCAGTTTAGTCAACTACGCCATCAGCTTCAGCAACGGTTAAAGCTGCTGCTGGGTAAATTACAGACCAAACAGCTTGGTTTTGAGGCGCGTCTGGGAGAGAGCGATCGGGCCGATGAAATTCGATCGCAGGCGGACTTGCTGATGGCGCACTTGCAGGACTGGCAGGTGGGGATGACGGAACTGGTGGTGACGGACTTTGCCACGGGACTGCCGACGACGATTGCGCTCGCACCCGATCGTAATGCGGTTCAGAACGCCCAAGTTTTGTATAAGCAGCATCAGAAATTTAAACGATCGCGGGATGCGGTGATGCCGCTGCTGACGGATGTTCGGGCTGAGGTCGCTTACCTTCAGCAGGTGGAGACGGCCTTGATGCAAAGCGAGGACTACCGATCGGCGGACGATTTGGCGTTGATGGAGGATATTCGAGATGAATTGATTCAGCAGGGCTACCTGGCTGGGTCGAAGTACCAGGTGGAGGCTTCTCCAGATGTGGCTTCTAGCGTCAAAAGTGTGCGTCAGGCCAGTGCCGCGAGTGGGAAACTGGGCGCAAAATCCAAAGTCAAATCCAGTATTAAGGCCAGTTCAAAGGGGAACAAACCCAGCGAAGACAAAAACGATCGATCGAGCCAGCCCCGTCGTTACCAGACCCCCAGCGGTCACGAGATTTTGATTGGCCGCAACAACCGTCAAAACGACTTTCTGACGTTTCGGATGGCGGGGGATTACGATTTGTGGTTTCATACCCAGGAGATTCCGGGGAGTCATGTGCTGCTGCGCTTGCCCGCTGGGGATGTTCCCCAGGATGGAGACTTAGAGTATGTGGCGAATTTGGCGGCTTACTACAGTCAAGCCCGTCAGAGTGAGCAGGTTCCGGTGGTCTATACCCAGCCGAAACATGTCTATAAGCCCAAGGGTGCGAAGCCAGGAATGGCCATCTACAAACAAGAAACCGTGATTTGGGGCCGTCCACAATGCGCCAAAACCTAGCTCTCTCCCCGTTGAAATATGCCCTCGTCCACGAATGGCTGACCCCCAAAGCCACCGGGGGTTCTGAACTTGTGGTTAAGGATATTTTGGGATTCTTAGAGGCGGATTTATATGCGCTGATTGACTTTGAGTCGCGTAATCCTGAGAGCTATCTGTACAAACGATCGATCGGCCACACCTTTTTACAGCATTTCCCCCGCGCAGAGTACGGGGTCCAGAAGTATTTGCCGTTGATGCCCTTGGCGATCGAGCAGTTGGATTTGCGGGATTACGATGTGATTTTGTCGTCGTCCCATGCGGTGGCGAAGGGCGTGTTGACCCGCGCTGAGCAAGTGCATATTTGCTATTGCCATGCCCCCATGCGCTATGCCTGGGACTTGACCTTCGATTACTTGGGCCATGGCAATGCAGGCAAAGGCGTGAAGGGGGCGTTGACGCGGTACCTGTTGCACCGACTCCGGCAGTGGGACGTGCTTTCGGCGAATCGGGTAGATCACTTTATTGCCAATTCTCAGACCACCGCCGATCGGATTTGGCGCTGTTACCGTCGGGAGGCGGAGGTGATCTATCCGCCAGTGGCGATCGATCGCTTTACCTTTTCAGCGCAAAAACAGGACTACTACCTCGTGGTCTCTCGCCTGGTGGGCTACAAACAAGTCAGCCTGATCGTGGATGCCTTTAATCACTTGGGATTGCCGCTGTTGATCATTGGCGAAGGGCCGGACCAAGCCATGCTAGAAGCCAAGGCCCGATCGAATATTCAGTTTTTGGGGTGGCGATCGAATCAAGAGGTCGCCGACTACATGTCCCAGGCCAAAGCCTTTGTCTATGC
>JAAFJU010000244.1 GCA_013298165.1 Synechococcales cyanobacterium bin31.maxbin.ball.101
CGCCCCAAACCCGCCCAACGTCGTGTACAACAAGTTATCCCGGAACCCAATCCGCTGCACCTGTTCCACTTTCAACTTGTCGTATTCCATCAGCCACACCTTCAGCATGGGGTCTTCGTTCATGGGATTGTTCTCCTGCGATCGTTTTTATCTCTATTGTGTGCGAATTAAACTCGTATACTGTGTTGAGGTGATATGGATATTCACTCAAGAATCTCTTCTCACAGTCAAAAGTCAAATCATCCAATTTTTTGTTCGCTCTACAGCCTGTTGCCAGATCATAAAGTTTTCCTCTGCATATTGAGTATTGCTACTAGGTTCAAAAATACGATCGGCTCTTCTACTACTAAATAAGCTATCTATATCATCCCAAAATCCGACTGCTAGTCCTGCTGCAAAGGCAGCTCCCTGGACGGTTGTATCTTTGTTGAGAGGTCTTTCAATTGGAATTCCAAGCAAGTCTGACTGAAATTGCATCAAAAAATTATTAACACAAGCTCCTCCATCAACCTTTAATGATTGAATATCTGACTTACTAACGTCATTCATTGCCGTTACTACTTCTCTTACTTGATACGCAATTGATTCCAAAACGGCTCTTACCATATGTTCTCGTGACGTTCCTCCGGTGATTCCCATAAAGGCTCCACGAGCAGTCATATCCCAATGAGGTACACCCAATCCGCTGAAAGCAGGAATAAAATACACCCCCCCATTACTGCCCACTTTGCTAGCAATCTCTTCAGTTTCATCAGCAGTTTTGATAATTTTAAGCTGATCTCGCAACCATTTAACAGATGCACCTCCAGTAAACATACTTCCTTCAAGAGCATAATAAGGAGGCTTATTCTCTTGGGTCCACCCAACTGTTGAAAGTAATCCATTATCTGAACGAACTATCTCAGTACCAGTAAATTCAACTAAAAAACAACCCGTTCCATACGTACATTTCAGTGCTCCAGGCACCTTACAACCATGACCAAATAGTGATGCTTGTTGATCGCCAAGAATAGCTGTAATTGGTATTTTAACATCAAAAAGCTTAGGTTCTGTATAGCCAAAAATACCTAGACTTGGACGAATTTCTGGAAGTATGGAACGCGGAATACTAAATAAATCTAGTAAATCTTGATCCCAATCTTGAGTGCGGAGATTCATCAGCATTGTCCGACTTGCGTTTGTATGATCAGTTGCATGAATTTTTCCACCCGTTAGCCTCCACAGAATCCAGGTATCAATCGTTCCCGCTAATATATTATCTCCATTTAAAAACTTATCTTCTCTAGCAAATTGAAGTAGCCACTCTAGTTTTGTGGCAGAAAAATATGAATCAACAACTAGACCTGTTCGTTCATAAATATCTAATTGATGTCCTTCTTTTTTAATTTCTGTACATCTATCAGCAGTTCTTCTATCTTGCCATACAATAGCATTGTGAAGAGGCTCTCCATTTTGATCCCACAATAAACAAGTTTCTCTCTGAACAGTTAGACCTATTGATACAATTTGACTAGCAGCGATACCTGATAATTGAATAACTTTTTGCATAACCCATATTGTAGAATTCCAAATTTCTTTTGGATCATGTTCTACCCATCCAGGTTGAGGGTAAATTTGAGGTAGCTCTCTGTACGCAGACTCCAATACATCACCAGATTGACAAAATAAAAAGGCTCGAATACCAGTAGTGCCGAGATCTATTGCCATTATAAATTTTTTGTTTGAGGTAGACATTTATATATCTCAGTAGTAACTATGTTATCGATATTACCAGAAAATTTCACTTCTAAGAATGGTCCAAATTTATTAAAGATTTACCATTCTGCAACATTTGATTCCCAGGAAGTAATAAGCTATCGATAAGATCCTTCCGAAAACTTTTGCTAGCGACGATTCCAACCTGCATACAATCTAAAATCAAGTTATTTGCATACAAATAATCATTAAAATTATATAAATCTTCTTCACCAAGCTTAATTCCATGACCAATTTTTACATATTTTGTCATAATGGCTTTTAGTGATTGAGACCATGAGAGCCATGATTTCTTAGTATACTCATTGGGAATATTTTCATATAAATCTCGCAATAATGAGGCTAGCTCTTCTCGTCCTTCCATTTGTTCCGCACAAGAAATAGCTGTTGCCAACTCATTCAAAAGAGTTGTTTCTACATTATTACTTCGCCATGATTCAAAAATATCCTCAGTTAGAGTCTTGTTAATAATAGGAGATCCATATTCTTCAGCTAACGTATATGTAATACCAAGACTAATTTGTAATGAAACTGTAATATTACGTGCATTTGATTTATCGAAAAACTGATGCTCTAACTTCTTTATACCTTCAATTAAATTGTGTAAAAGGCGTTTCTCTATAAAATTGTCTTTTGAAAAATAGAAATTTATTTCTACTCCCATTAATAAATAAGCACATCTCCAACCACTAGACATTAAAAGGACATCCGAAGTGACCCTATTTAACCACTTTAAAATTTCTTGCAAAGAATTAGATTCAATAGCCTTATTGGTATAACTGAGCATATGAGTAAGAAAATTTTCTGCGTTTCTAAGCTTTCCAGCCATTAAAAGAAATACTTCTCTCCACTGTCTATCTAAAAGATGTTTTTCGATACTCTGAAGTTGAAGATTTAAATTCTCTGCAATATAATGAGCTGTAAAGTACTCTTGAAATGTTAAGTGTGAAAATGAATAATATAATGTACTTTCACGAATTATTAGCCCTTCACTTACTTCAAGCTGCTTAATTACATCATCAGTACTCACCTCTATATTTACTCCATACTGCGAAGTATCTAGCATTTCTATAAATTTATAAATTTCAACTGTAAGCTCTCTCCTATCCCACATTGTCTGCGGAGGCGTTTTACTCAATCCATTAAAAGCAATTTGAGCTAATAAATCTTCTTTTCTGTTTCTATCTGGTAAAACTTTGGATCTTGAAATTCTTCTTAGTGTATCCCACTTATCCATCAAGCATTCTGCTGCTGAACAATATAAATTATACCTATTACCGGAAAATCTCTTTTCACTATCAAAAGTCAAAGCAAGCAGTTGTAGTAATAAAGGAGTAGTTGCAAGTTCTAGTAGTGAGGTATTCTTGCATAAATTATCAAAAAATAGTTGACAATATTCTGTATCTCTAAAAAATTTCTGAGAAAATGCTTGTATTTGTTCAGTTGTAAATTTTGCAACTTCAACAGAGTTAAAGTCATCAAAAAAGTATTCTTCGCTCATTCTTGAAGATATAACAATACAACTTTGTGGATATTGTATCTTTAAATAATCTATACAGACAGATAATTTTTTCAGTTGCGATAAAGGTACTTCATCTAGTCCATCTAAAAAGACGACTAGAAAAGAGCTGGAAAGAAAACTTTCTACTGCTAGTTTTTTATGTTTTTTGTCAGATTTAAGATCATTAAAACTTCTCTCTAAAAATCCTTTTAACTCTATCAATAAAGCTCTTTCCGAAGCTAAATCTAATATTTTTCTAAGCTCTATGTATATCGGCAATCCAGTCTTCATAGGAGATGTAGATTGGCTCAACTTTAATGCGCTATATCTCATTAAAGTTGTCTTACCCGCACCTGGTTGACCATATAACACAATTCGTGCTCCTTTCTTGATAAGATAAGAGAGTTCACTACTATCTCCTTGATCTAAATTAGAAATAGATTGAAATTGCTGATCAGGTAAAAGCATCAGTGAATCACTAATACTTTGTCTCCTGTTCTGAATTGTTTGAGATGGAGTGCTTAGAACATGAACTTTTGTGAAAACTTCTTCTAGTAACTTCTTGTCGGTGTTGAAGTGAAATTTTGCTACTTGACCACAAACTTGAGCTATGTAGCTTTTATAATTCTTTAACCAATTAATCAATAAATCATCTGATTTAGGCTGATTTTTATTTGTTAATATTTTAGAGTTTGTTCGAGTATATTTTATTTTGCCGTCTAATTTTAATTTCCCTAATAATTCAAATGTAAATGCACTAGCATGATGAGAGGCTAATTCTTGAGATCCACATTGATCTACTTCTTGTTTATTATCAATTAAATCTGAAATTCCTCTAATTACAATTGCAGACACTCGCTGATTTGCCCTTACAGCTTCCAAAAATCCTATACCTTCCATCTCAATTGCGATCGCGTCTCCATAATTATCACGTAAAAAACTAAATAATTCCGATTGAGTTGAAGTCACCACTTTTTCACCTGCTGCAATCGGGGCCACAAATACACGAGGTGTTAGTTTAGGCACCTCATTTAATCGTTGTGTCCAGTCTCCTTTTCTTGCTTCAGCTCTAGCCCGTTGCTCTAAGTTATAGGCTGATAATCCAATCTCTGGTCTAGATTTAAAGCGTTGTTCAGCTTTACCAGACTCATAGCCATAAATTTTAGTGGATGCCACCACATCGCCAATCGCCACATCTTTAATCCCACCCGCTACACCTACAAACAAAATCACATCAGGATTAAAATGAGCGATCGCCCTTTCTGCTTCTAAAGCTGCACCTATGTTTCCTGCCCCAATCTCAACAATCCCCACCTCCCAATTTTGATTGTTAGCACGAAATGTTCCCCGCTCATAAATTGTCCCTTGAGCATGGATCTCTTCTATTAAATTTTGGAGATGAGAACGGACAGCTAGATACTCTACTGGGAGAGCGGTGAGAATAACAGCACGAGACATAAGCATTAACGAGAGAAATAGGCTTTTAGTATGATGACAAATTTTTCTCTAGTTGATAAGGAATCCCAAGTAATTTTACGTAGACTTTAAGAAATTGGTGATAATACGGCCATTTATAAGCTGTCTGGTTAAGATTAAGCAATAGCCGACACCCGTTGATTAGCCCGCGCCGCCTCTAGAAACCCCAAACCCTCCATCTCAACCGCGATCGCGAGAGTGATCTAGATTTTGTGTAAGGGATCTAGAATCCTGATAAAGGAGGATCTCAACCATGGTAAGACGGAAACGACCGCTGACAAATCTGGACCACCTAATTGACGATTTACTGGGGGAGAACC
>JAAFJU010000322.1 GCA_013298165.1 Synechococcales cyanobacterium bin31.maxbin.ball.101
CGTCGCTCTTGTTCGAGACCTTGTTCGAGACCTTGTTCGAGACCTCGGCGAACGGTTTGTTTTTCCCATTCTAGGTAGGCTTGTGAGAGTGCCATTAGGGTTTGCTCCTCTTCAGTGGTGAGTTGACCTGTAATTTCTATATTAATACGCCAAGCCGTTAAGAGGTTCAAGGCGTTGGTGCGTTTGGGGTCGGTGTCGCGGAGGAGGATGAGTTCTTCGATCGCATCGTTTTGAATCCGACCTTTGCTCATCAGTCGGAGCCATAGCGTATCGGGGGTATTGGGGAGTTCTTCCAGGGCGACGATCGTGGTTCGCCAACCTTTTCCGCAGCGATAAAAGCCTTCTCCCATCTCTGAATCAAGCTCTGCTTTAAAGTCCTTGAGCAGCCGCTCAGAAACTTCGGCGGCGAGAATCCAGAGATGGGGAGGGGTTTCGATCGGGATCTGAGGATAGTCTTGGGGGAGTTCGGCGGTGAGGGTGAAGAGTTTGATGGTGCAGGTTTCGAGGTCGCGATCGGTGAGGGCGCTGCGGAAGGGTTCGAGGAGGGCGGGGTTGGTGATCATTTTGGCAAGCGTTCCCAATTCTGCTTCATTGGGGACGGCTCCGGGGTGGGGCGCGAAGAAGATGTCGATCGTGCGTTCGGATCCCAGGACGGCGAGGTTCGGGATGACTTGACCCAAGGGGGAGAGAAGTTCTTGGAAGAGGCGTTTGTTGAATTGGTCGAAGGGTTTGGTGGGCATGGGGGATGGTTTGCGATTCTCTCAAAGAGACGCTTTGCCAACGACCTGTGGTCATTGGCCGTTGGCTATGTTCAATGTTGTGTTTAGTATATTGGGTCGAGGTTTGTGATGGTAGTTGGGCGGTTGGGAATTCTGGAGATGGAACTCTAAATTTTTACATCGGTTGCGCACCATGGATCTCGGTAACGCTATTTCAAATCTGTTTCAGCAAGAACGATCGACAACGCCATCGGAGCCAACTTGGGCTTTGATGTTGAGTGAGATCCTTCAACGATCGCTAGGAGAGTCGATTGCGGATTCTGGGGATAGCGATCGTATTTTTGTACAGCTTGATGAACTAGCGCGATCGGGTCGGCAAGAAATTTTTGTGGAATTGGTGAAGGCAGAACAACAACGAATAGTATCCAGTGAACCAACTAGTGAGCCGACGATTTTGATGTCTGCGGTGATGGCGAAGAAGCTTGAAGTGGTGAAGGCACTCCTGTTGGCTGGGGCTGATGTCCATGCTAAATATCAACAGTTTTTTGAATTCAATGCCCTGCAATTGGCAGTGGATGATAATCAGATTGAATTGGTTCGGATATTGCTGGATGCAGGTGCAGACCCAAATTGGATGAATGGGAGTCCAGGGTTGACGCCGATCGTAAAAGCGATTAAACATCAAAATTCTGAATTGCTAAAACTATTGATTCATCACGGTGCAGCGGTTAAGTTTGCAACTGGAGTACAATTGCTGGTGGAAGCAACTCAATACAATAACGCAGACATTGTTCAAGACTTGATTGATGCTGGCTGTGATGTGAATGCGGAAGACTACCGAAAGATTACGCCGCTGGGACAAGCTTGTACGAGTTGTCATCCAGAAGTGATTCAGACGTTGTTGGCGGCAGGGGCAGAAATGAGTCCGGTAGGTGCGGATTTGTTGGCGATTTTCGGTGCGCCGTTTATGGCGAAGCAGTTGGCAGGGTTGTTAGGGGAACAACCTGACCCAAAACCAAGAATGCCGATCGCCATTCAAATGTTAATTGATGCGGGTGCGAATCTCGATGTTCAAGGTGGGGGTGGGATGACCGCATTGAGTTTAGCGATCGCGGATGGAGATTTGAAGATTGCTAAAATGCTGCTGGATGGCGGTGCAAATCCCAATCTTCTGGGCAAATTGACGCCGATGTTTTGGATTCAGAATTCCGATCGAAAGGAGTTTTTCCGCAACTATTCCCACGAAATGCCGCCGTTGAATCTAGCCACTGCCTTGGGGAATCTGGAATTGGTGCAATTGTTGATCGATCGCGGTGCGGATATGACCTTACGGGATGAGAAGGAACAAAGTGCGATCGAAATTGCGATTAAGGAAGGTCATCAGTCGATCGTTCAATACTTGCAAAATTCCGGTGCGATCGCGACCTCTGACGCCACGCAATGTTCGCCGGATGCGCTTTTGGGGGCGGCGAAAACTGGAAATCTGGAAGTGTTGCGATCGGCGTTGGCTGGGGGGATTGATCCGAATTCCGGTCAACCGTTAACGGGTCGTCGTCAGGGTCAGAAAACGGCGTTGATGTTTGCAGCGGAAGGGGGACATGTGGCGGCAGTCGATATGTTGCTGGAGGCTGGAGCGGATGTGAATTTGAGCGATCGACCGGGGAAGAAATTGGGTAAGACACCGTTGATGGCGGCAGCGGACACGAATCAGGCTGCGGTGTTGCGGGTGTTGCTGGAGGCTGGGGCGATCGTGGATGCTCAAGATAAACGTGGGGAAACGGCGTTGTTTTGCGCAGTGGAAGAAGATGCGGCGGATGCGGTGGAGGTGTTGCTGGAGTTTGGGGCTGATCCGCACAAGAAAAGTTGGGAGGGGACGCCCTTTGAGCAGGCGACCTATCAGAGCGATCGGATTACCAAGTTAATGATGGCGGCGGATCAGAAGAAGTCTAATCCAGTCAGTCATGCGGCTC
>JAAFJU010000151.1 GCA_013298165.1 Synechococcales cyanobacterium bin31.maxbin.ball.101
CCCCACCTTCCAAATGGGCCATCCAGGTCCCTTTGAACTGGCCCAGAGGCTCACCCACATCACCCCCGCCGACCTCAACGCCATCTTCTTCACCAACTCCGGCTCTGAAGCCGTAGACAGCGCCCTAAAAATTGCGATCGCCTACCACCGCGCCAAGGGAGATGCCAGTCGAACCCGGTTGATAGGTCGAGAGCGGGGCTACCATGGCACGGGCTTTGGGGGCATCTCCGTCGGCGGCATTGCCTCAAATCGCAAAGCCTTTGGGCCGCTGCTTTCGGGTGTTGATCACTTACCCCACACTCACAATCTAGAGCACAATGCCTACAGCAAAGGCCAGCCTGAATGGGGCGCACATCTTGCTGACGACCTCGAACGCATCGTTACTCTCCACGATCCCTCCACAATTGCGGCGGTCATTGTTGAACCTGTTGCTGGATCGACGGGTGTTCTCATTCCACCGAAGGGCTATTTAGAGAAACTTCGATCGATCTGCGATCGGTACGGCATTCTGTTGATTTTTGATGAAGTGATCACTGGATTTGGCCGTTTAGGAACGGCATTTGCGGCGGATTATTTCAATGTTGTTCCCGATCTCATGTGCGTTGCCAAAGGTATTACTAACGGTTGTGTTCCCATGGGTGCGGTTTTTGCTAAAGAATCCATCTACAACACCTTTATGCAGGGACCTGAAACGGCGATCGAACTGTTTCACGGCTACACCTACTCCGGTCATCCGATCGCCTGTGCCGCTGCCCTCGCCACATTAGATATCTATCAAAACGAGCAACTCTTTGAAAAAGCAGCAGCGATCGCCCCTTACTGGCAAGACGCGATCCAATCGCTAAAGGGCATTTCCAGCATTATCGACATTCGCACGATCGGTCTCATTGCAGGCATCGAACTTGCATCCATTCCCGGTTCTCCCGGTGCGCGGGCCTACCAAGCCTTAGTTACCTGTTTTGAGCAGGACTTACTCATCCGCACCACCGGAGACATCATCGCCCTCTCGCCCCCATTAATCATTGAAAAACCCCACATCGATCGTCTCGTCGATCGTCTCGCCACCGTCCTCGCCACCCTATAAACCCCCAATCCAAAATCCAAAATCCAAAATGCGCCCCACTTACTCCCTGATCGTCCCGCTCTACAATGAACAAGACACGCTGCCTGAACTCGTCCGGCGTCTCACGGCTGTCATGGATGATCTTGACGCGCCTAGTGAATTGGTCTTGGTCAACGATGGTAGTCACGATCAATCGCTGCGACTGCTCCGATCGTTCCATCAACAGGACGATCGGATCTGCTACATCAACTTTGCGCGCAACTTCGGCCACCAGATTGCGGTGACAGCGGGCTTAAACTTTGTGCGGGGTGACATGGTGGTCATTCTCGATGCGGATTTACAAGATCCACCGGAACTGATTCCTGAACTGATTCAGCAATGGCGATCGGGGTTTCAGGTGGTTTATGCTCAGCGGACGAAACGGGTTCAAGAATCTTGGCTGAAGCGATCGCTGGCCTATTGGTTTTACCGTATTCTGCGTCAGCTTTCTGATGTGGACATTCCGACGGATGCGGGTGATTTTTGTTTACTCGATCGATCGGTGATCGATATTCTCAACAAAATGCCAGAACGAACGAGATATCTGCGGGGGTTACGATCGTGGATTGGGTTTAATCAAACGGCGGTGCCCTTTAGTCGCGATGCCAGATTTGCGGGAGAGGTCAAGTACACCTTCCGCAAATCGCTCAAGCTGGCTATGAACGGGATTGTTTCCTTTTCCCAAGTGCCTTTGAGACTTTCAACCTATTTGGGTCTCTTTGCTGCATTTGTTTCTCTGATTATGGGATTCCTCATTCTTTACTGGCGGATTTTTGTTCCCAATTCACCGTTAACGGGATTTACGATGATTCTGATTGCGATTTTCTTTCTGGGCGCGATCCAACTGGTCAGCATTGGAATCCTCGGAGAATACATCGGTCGGATCTACGAAGAAGTCAAAGGCCGTCCTCTCTATACGATTTCTGAAATGGCTGGACTGGAATCTTGAGGCGTAATCTTGAGGGCAGATCTTGACATCGGGGAACTTTTTGCGCTTACGATCGGTCATTCACCCTTTAATCTTCACGTTGGACCTATTCCCATGATGACCGATCGTTTTCTTCATTCTTCTCTTGCTCTTCTCGCGATTAGCATTGGCTTGGGTACTTTGGCTGCGCCAGCGAGAGCCGATGTTGTTTTAAATTCTGGATTTGGTCAAACCTCTATCTCGGGAACGGCGGGCGGTGGAACGTCCTTGCGCGATGTGGCAGGTAAGGGTGAAACGGATACCGGAAGCTGTACGGGCTTTGGGAAGGGGCAGCCGGATCAGGTGCTGCGCTTGAATGCTGGGTTTCGGGATTTGACGGTGGTGGTGAAGAGTAATTCGGATACGACGATCGTGGTTAAGGGTCCCGGTGGGACTTGGTGCAATGATGATTTCCAAGGTAAAAATCCGGGTCTGGATGGTCAATGGAAGGCTGGAGAATATAAGCTCTGGATCGGGACGCAAGGTCGTAATCAGTCGGTAAATTATGTTCTGAATATCAGTCAGTAATTCGTGATCCCCAATTCTAAACGTATTGACCGATCGGTTTACGGATGAAACCGATCGGTTTTTTGTGGGCGATCGGTCTTGTTTGTGCCGTTTTGGACGATCGATCCTGAAATAGAGAGGATTGCCATACAATAACGGAAAAAGATTGTGAGTTGCGATGCTGAAAAGAACGATCGTCATTCCTGTGTTGGTCTTTATTGGTGTCCTGGTCGCGCTGATTTGTTTGAGTATCAATGGCTATGGGACGATCGTGATTTTAGGCTCGATCGCGGCGGGGTTCACTTGGATGGCAATGAAGCTGCCGGAGTGGATGGCGCAAAAAGAACAAACGATCGCAGGTCTGGAGTCCTGGCAGCGGATGCGCTTGATTGCGAGTCAATTAGAGGTTGTGAACAAGAGATTGAAGGATGCGTTGGAGCGATCGGCGATGATTTCGCTGGAGTTTGAGTATGCGTCGAATCAGGCGGATCAGCCTGTACTGAATGGCTTGAAGAACGCGGCTCCGCAGATGAAGATAATGGACCTGTTTCGGCATGAGCAGGTGAATGAACGGCTGTTGATTTTGGGGCATCCGGGTGCGGGGAAGACGACGATGCTGTTGGAGTTGGCGCGGGAGCTTTTGGTGGAGGCTCAGGGGGCGGGGGCGAAACGGATTCCCCATGTGTTTGAGATGTCGCGGTGGGAGGAGGGGTTGGATTTGGTGGAGTATTTGGCTTTGGAGTTAAAGCGGGCGCACAACTTGGATCTGGAGGTGGGGCGGGAGATGGCAGCTTCGGGGGATCTGTTGCCGTTGCTGGATGGGTTGGATGAGTTGGGTGATCCGAGGGTCGTTGCGGCGGCGATGGGGGCGATTGATAAGTATTTGGCGTGGCGAGATCTGCGGGGTGCGGTGGTCTGTTGTCGGGTGTTGGATTATGAGTTGGCGAATGAGCAGTTGTGGGAGTTGAATGGGGCGATCGAGTTGCAGCCGTTGTCGGAAGTTGCGATTCGGAACTATCTGACGGCGGTGGGGAAGGAGAACTTGTGGAACTTGGTGGAGCAGAATCCAGCGCTGGTGAGGTCGGATGATCCGAACATTTTGCCATTGTTGAAGACGCCCTTATTTTTGTCCGTGTTTGCGGCGGTGAGTCCAACGGTGGCGGTGAAGAGTGAGGCGGATCTGTGGGATGCGTACATTGTGAAGCAGTTGGGGATTCCGGCGGAACAGCTTTTGGGGAAAGGCTATAAGCGGTATAAGGAGACGGAAGAGCCAACGCAGAAGCAAACGAAGAATTATTTGATTTTCTTAGCCAAGCAATTAGAAAAGACAACTGAAGTGATGTTGATTGAGGAAATGCAGCCTACGTGGTTACGATCGCAACCAAAAATATTAAGGCGATCGACCCAGCAATGGAAATACTGTCTAATTTTGGGTCTGAACTGCCTAATTTTGGGTCTGACTGTAGGTCTGATTGCCGACATGGTTGTAGGCATGATTGTTAGTCTGATTATGGGTCTGGGTACGAGTCTGATTATGAATCTGCATAGGCTTTTAGATTCGATCGAACCTGCTAAAGAACTTCAAATTTCGATGTCTCACTCCACACAGCGAAAAATTTCTCAAGATTTTATTGCTGGTTTAATCGGAGGGATGAATTTTGGAGCAGTTGGCGGGATGATTGTCGGGATGACCGGGGGTGAAATTGGGGTTTTGATTGGAGGTTTGATTGGGGGTTTGATCGGAGGTCTGATTGTAAGCTTTCCAACAGGTTTACAAGTACGAAATGCCCCCAATCAAGGTATCAAAGCTTCAGTTAAAAATATGGTAATTCTCATACCTATCTGGTTGCTCTTATGGAGACTCATTCAGATTCCACTCATGACTTATCTACAAAGATTGATGACGGTCGAACAGTTCCAAAGATTCCCAGGGGCGATCGCCGCATTTATTATTGTAATAAATGTCGCCTTTTGTGGTGGACTTCCAGTTCTCCAACACATTTCCCTCCGCGTCACCCTCTACCTCAGCCACCAAAAGCCCAACGACTCCCAAACCCGTTGCATTCCTTGGAATTACGCCCGCTTCCTCTCCTACGCCGCCGATCGAAAGCTGCTTCAACAGACTGGAGGCGCTTATCGGTTTATTCATCGATCGCTTTTGGAACACTTTGCGGAAATGGGAGAGACCCGATCCCCCTAGCCCCCTTGAAAAGGGGGAACATGAAGGAAGAGTGGGAGAATGCGATCGCTTAGGCAACCTTTAACGCATCTCGATCGTTGAATACGACTAGATCTTCTGTGGCATAATCATAATCCCGCTCATTCGATCGAAGAAGAACGCCTGATCATCATTGGGCAATCCAAAAGCGGTCGTCTGCTCTTTGTTTCCCACGTCGATCGAAACAGTACAACCCGTATCATCAGTGCCCGCGAAGTTACCCGTTCCGAAAAGCGAATTTATGAGGAAGAATTCCTATGAATAATGAAAACCTTGACCCTATTAACTCTGAAAATCTTGATGATGACTTACTGCCTGAGTATGACGAAGACACGCTCAGAGCACTTCTAAAAAATGGCGTACGGGGCAAATACGTCGATCGTTATCGTCAGGGCACCAACCTGATTAAACTCGATCCCGATGTCGCTGATGCATTTCCCACCGAGCAGGCTGTCAATGAAGCTCTCCGTAAGCTGCTAGACAATACTAGACTCGTCGCTTAAATCGATTAAATATAATCCGATCGGCGCTTATGACCACATATCCACGATTTCGATCGGTTTATCTGTCGATCGGTTTTTGGGCGATCGTTTGTTTTTTGGGGTGGGCGATCGTTGCGGGGATTGTCCGCATGGGTTGCTTCGCTTAACCCATCCTACGGTTTTTTACGCTGCGTTGTTGGGTTGCTGGGTGCGCGATCGGCGGGCGGCGGGTAGTTGCCACCAGGCTAAATGCGGTAAATCGTGGTGCTCTTCGTGATACCCAAAATGATAACAACTCACAAATGACCAAAATTCGGAAAATGGCGTACTGGTTGCTCGGCATTCATTAATGTATCCACCTTCAGGTTCTGTATGCGGCAAAAAGGTCCCAAACAAAAAGAGCTGAAATGAACTCATTACCGATGGAAAGACCCAAAACCACGACAAATTAATTTCGGGGACTTGCAATACCTGATGCACCGCATGAAACGTCGAAATCAAGAGTCCAAGCCGCAACCAACTCCAATAGTTCTGCATAAAATTCCAATACCAAGCAAAGAAATTCTTGCGCTTGCCATTGTGATAATCAGGATCACCTTCACGTCCCGGAATGTCGTGGTGCAAGTTGTGCATCATTCGCATTTTCCCAAAGGGAAACATCGCATAAACAAACAGCACAAACCGACCGATCGCATCATTCAATTTCGGATTTTGCGGCGCGATCGACCCATGCATCGCATCATGAGCCGTCACAAACAACCCCGTATACAAAAACATCTGCCAACCAAAGCCCAAAAACTTCACCCAACTCGGAAGCAGCGCCAAATCCAACTGAAACAGCAACGCCGTACTACTCGCCCAAATCCCAATCAGCGTCAAGGCCACGACTACGCCGGAGTTCTGGTTTTCTAGGGGTGATTTCACGATCTCATTCCTCGACGCACTGGGGCGTAGCAATAATCCTTCAACTATCTTAACATTTCTAAACAGCAATAAAATGATCAGCGGTAAAATAGAGGGACTTGATTTTTGACCCGTATTTTTGAGCAGTGATCCTCTGATGACCTACGCGATCGACTTCGGCACGAGCAACACCGTCATAGCGCGGTGGAACGCCGCCACAGGCAAGCCCGAAACCCTCACCATTCCCCAGCTTTCCCAAAAGCTCGCCCAAAACCCGCCCCTGATCCCCAGCCTCCTCTACGTCGAAGATGCGGCGGCGGATAAGACGGTGGTTGGGCAGGTGGTGCGCGATCGGGGGCTGGATACTGCGACGAATGCGCGATTTTTTCGGAATTTTAAGCGGGGCATTGGGACGGCGTTGCAGGGATTTCAGCCGGAGTTGGATGGGCGGGCGATCGTGCCGGAGCAGATCGGCAGTTGGTATTTGGAGCAGGTGATTGGTCAGGCGAAGGGGGCTGATCCGGGGATTTTGGATGCGATCGTGTTTACGGTCCCGGTGGATAGTTTTGAAGCCTATCGCTTGTGGCTCGGGAAAGTCTGTCAAAACCTCGGGATTAATCAAGTGCGATTGCTCGATGAACCGACCGCTGCTGCCCTAGGCTATGGCATGGCGGATGAAGAGTTGTTGTTGGTCATCGACTTTGGTGGTGGAACGCTGGATTTGTCGCTGGTCCGATCGCAGGTAAAACCCAAAGAACAACGCACGGCAAAACCTTCGGGATTTATTTTGAAATGGGGTCAGAAAGACTTTACAGAACAGTCTGGACAAAAGATTAAGACTGCAAATGTCATCGCTAAAGCAGGCCAAAACCTTGGAGGATCGGATCTGGATAATTGGTTGATGGATTATTTTAAAGACTCGCAGGGTTTGGCGGTGAATGCGATTTCGATGCGACTGGTTGAGCGGTTGAAAATCAATCTGTCACTGCAATCTCAGGCTCAAGAGGCATTCTTTGACGATGAGAATTTTGAAACCTATGAATTGAATCTATCCCGCGATCGGTTCGAGCAAATCCTGCGCGATCGTCAGTTTTTCGATCGGTTGGATTCGTCCATGCAGCAATTGCTTCAGCAGGCTAAACGTCAAGGTGTGGAACTGGCAGATATTGGCGCAGTCCTCCTAGTCGGCGGCACGTCGCAAATTCCAGCGGTGCAGACTTGGGTGGGCACGTATTTTGATGCGGCGAAGATTCGATCGGACAAACCCTTTGAGGCGATCGCTCAAGGGGCGCTGCAATTGGATCAGGGCGTTGAGGTGAAGGATTACCTCTACCATGGCTACGGCATTCGCTACTGGGATCGCCGCCTCAATGCCCACAACTGGCACCCCATCATCAAAACAGGCCAACCCTACCCCATGGAAAAGCCCGTAGAACTCAAGCTCAGTGCCTCTCTTGATAATCAGCCCAGCATTGAACTGATCATTGGAGAACTGGCGGATGAGAGTAATCAAACCGAGGTGTATTTTGATGGCGATCGGCTTTTGACGCGCAGTTTAGCTACCAGTCAGGTGAATGTGCAGCCGTTGAATGACAAAGATGGAGCGCGGGGAATTGCAGAGCTTGATCCACCGGGAACGCCGGGTTGCGATCGGATCGCTGTTGAATTTAAAGTCGATCAAAAGCGGTTTTTGCGGCTGACGGTGCGGGACTTATTGACATCTCGGATACTATTAGAGGATGAACCTGTTGTGGAACTGTCATAATTGAACTGGAGCGCGATCGATTGAAACCACCTGATTCGAGCAACTGTAATGACTCAACTGACGCTATCTAAAATTTCAATTGCTGATATTAAACGAGTGGTCCAACTCAAAGAGAACGGCATTCGCGATTATGACTGGACTCAAGTTGAAACCATTGTGCTGACTCCCCGTGAACAGGAGCGGTTAGGGGAGCTAGAAAAGACTCTAGATGCGGATCCCGTGCATCTTTTGAACGAATCAACTATTTGGTCACGAGCCATTTATCCATTGCTTCAACTGTCGGAGCAAGATGACATTCGAGTGCTGGCGGGCGTTCCGATTCAAGCAACTTATCCGACGTTTTCGATCGACGGCATTGCGGATGGCGTCATCGGTCGGAGTGTGACAGGCCGCATTGAAGTCCCCTACTTGGTCATGGTCGAAACAAAACGCGGTATTGAAGGGCGCTTAGAAATTCAAGGGCCTATTGCACAACTGTATGGCGAACTTCTTGCAGCGGCTCGGTTGAATTGGGAGGACAATCGTGAATCGGTACCGGATACTCAGGAGATTTTTGGGTGCTATACCATTGCGGATAGCTGGACCTTTGTGCGGGCGCTGGTCGGGGCGATCGATAGCGATCGGCCTACGCTCCACACTGAAAATTCCCGCGAATACACCGAAAAAACTCATTCTGCTAAGATTTTGAAAACCTTGAAATCGATCGTAGGGCGCGCCATCCTGTAATCTCGAATCCTAAAAATCTACCTACAAAACCATGGCGAAAGTGAAAATGCCTTGTATCGTAGTGTTTGGGTATTTTTACAGAATTTTGAGGTTGGTTCTATGTCAAGCGCTTTGCTTTCTTCTGAAACCGCGATGCAGCAATTGCAGTGGCGTTATGCTGTGAAAAAATTTGACACATCCAAAGTTATTCCGGATGAGGTGTGGAAGGTGCTGGAGCAGAGTTTGGTTTTGGCTCCTTCGTCCTTTGGGTTGCAGCCTTGGAAGTTCTTTGTGGTGAAAAACCCTGAGATCCGATCGCAGCTTTTGGAGCATTCGTGGAAACAAACTCAAGTGGTCGATGCGTCCCATTTGGTCGTGTTGGCGATTAAAAAGGATGTGAATGAAGCCGATGTCGATCGCTACATTGCCCGTCAAGCCGAAGTCCACGGCACTCCTGCTGAATCCCTCGCAGGCTATGCGGGAATGATCAAAGGATTCATGAAGCACAATCCTAATTTGAATGATTGGTCGGCGCGTCAGGTTTATATTGCCTTGGGTCAGTACATGACGACTGCCGCTATGATTGGTGTTGATACCTGCCCGATCGAGGGGTTTATGGCTCCGAAGTATGACGAGATCTTGGGCTTGACGGCGTTAGGATATTCGGCGGTGGTGGTTTGTCCTGCGGGCTACCGATCGGCGGATGATAAGTATGCTGATAAGCCAAAGGTTCGGTTTGCGACGGAAGATGTCGTGGCTTATATCTAAGCTTGGGTGTTGTTTGGGGCACGGCGAGCCATGCCCCTACGGATTCTGGAAAGCGTGATTTGTAGGGGCATGGCCATGCCGTGCCCTAAACACAACGAAGAAGCGTTCAATAGTCCGGGTTTCGATTGATTGCGATAATGTAGATCGATTTTAAAACTTCCATTTCTCATAGTTTTGATGCCAATTTTTTAAGTTGCACAGGACAAGACCGATCGGCTGGGTGAAGTCTGAGTATCATGGCAGCATAACTTTCCACCCTTCAAGTTTAGGAAAGGTTCTGCTGCCGCTGCTATTAATGTTGCTATTGATGCTGCGG
>JAAFJU010000140.1 GCA_013298165.1 Synechococcales cyanobacterium bin31.maxbin.ball.101
CCTTATGCCTGGAACCTTTGGAAGATTTGTTTTACCGAGCCTCTTTGCCTCTGGCGCAGTCTTTACCGCGCTTTCCCTCCCCTTAGTCGTCTACGGATCCGAACGGGTTGACTTTCCAATCACGGACAGTGTCGGTGTATCAGGGGTTCTCAAAGATTTAGCCGCACCTTACCTGGGCTTATCCGGATTGATCAGCTTGGCAGTGGGCGGCGCAGGCTTGACTCTAGCGGGAGTTGGCCATTCTAAGAAGCAGTCCGAAGCTTTAGAGAAGCAGTATTTAGAGTCGAAGATGGCCCTACAGAATCGAGAAGCTGAGATTCAGGCTATTTTGATGTCGGACAAAGGTTTGGCCAATGCGGGACTGAGCTTCTTCCTGGATGATGTGCCTTCGGTTCAGCAGAATCCTGTCGTAGAGAGCGTTCCTGCTGCTGCGATCGCCCATGTTCAACATGTTTCTATTCCACCGATCGCGGCTCCAGCGATGGTTGCAGTGGATGCTCAGCCCGTCAGCTTCTCAGTGAACGCGACGGTTGCAGGCATTCAACCTGTGAAAGTGCCTCAAGTGACGGTGCAGACTTCAATTTCACCCATGCCTGCGGCCCATGGATTCCTTGGGTTCATGCGATCGGGTCAGGCGGTTCCTTCAGCGGCGATCGCCTGGTTGGAAGAGTCCGAAGCCCCCGTTTCTCAAGTGGCCCAGCTTCAGAATTTACAGTCTCAGCTTCATGGTTTGATGGCTCAGATTGAGCAGCTTCAAATGACGATTCAAAGCCAAGCGGTTGGGGTTCAGAGCCAGGTTTCTCCTGCCCGGATCGAAGTGATCACCCAATCTGAGATGCCCAAAAACAACGTCACTGCTCATCGTTTTCAACCCTTTGAACATGCTTGGGCAGGCGCACCTCAACGGCTTGCGTCCTAATGTAGGTCGGAGCTTGGTGAACCGGAAGTAAGTCAGTTGTGGTTTTGTGTATCGTTCCATTTGAATAGAAACTGAAAAGGGAACCGATCGTGATTGCGATCGGTTCCCTTTTTTTGTCTGTGGGCTTCGACTCCGCTCAGCCCACGAGACTCCGCCCACGAAAATTCTCATACTGGTAGCTGAGCGGAGCCGAAGCTAGCCGATCGTCCCAAATTTCAACCGAGGCAACCAAGCATCTTCTACGATCGCCACTCCTTCGTAACTCCACCGCTTAAGCAAGGCCGGAAGCTGTGGCTGCGTTAGGGATTCCACGGCAAACTGCGGAGCCAAATCTGGCGCATGACGATTCAGATAGGTCAGGGCATCTGCATGTTCTGAAAACACAATTAAATGGGGTTTGGGCTGTCCGTCTTCACCCTTTAATCGGGCCACTAGATACTGACCATCCACCCGCGATCGCACCACATACCATTGCTGAATCATAAGAAACCTAATCCTCACCCAATTGAATTCGGGGATCGACAAACTTCAGCACAATATCTGCTAATAAATTCCCAATAATCAACATCACCGCGCCCATCATCAAACTCGCCATCACCAAATAGGTGTCCTTCGCTTGAAGCGCCTGCAAAATCAATCGCCCCAGTCCCGGCCAGTTAAACAGGTTTTCCGTAATAAATGCCCCGCCCAACAATGACGCAAACTCAAATCCCAACAGTGTAATCAATGGATTCAGCGCATTGCGGAAGGCATGGGTAATCATGACTCTCGACTCCGGCAAACCCTTGGCTCGGGCTGTCTGAATGTAGTCCTGCCGCTTCACATCCATCATCTCGCCTCGCATCAGGCGCTGCAATCCGGCGACCCCGGTGAGGCTGAGGGCGATCGTCGGCAACACCAAATGCCAAGCAATATCAAGAATTTTCCCAAAAAATCCCAACTCTTCATGATCAATACTCGTCATGTCTCCCACCGGAAACAGCGGCGACGTAATCTGGGCAAAAGCCAACAGCAACAACCCTGAAATCAAACTGGGTAATCCCTGTCCCGCATAGCTCAGGGCCGTCAACACCTTATCCACAAGCTGTCCATTTTTCACCGCCGCCCAGATTCCTAATGGAATCCCCACCAGCCAAGTCACAATCAACGAACTCAAAGACAGCAGCAAAGTCGCGGGGACTCGTTCCCAGAGCAACGCCACCACAGGCCGTTCCGACACAAAGCTCTGACCAAAATCTGCCTGAGTCACAATCCGAAATAGCCAGAGAAAATACTGCTCGATCGGCGTTTTATCCAAGCCAAACCGGACTTTATAGTCGGCAATCCGCTGGGGTGAAATTTTAGGATTTTCCTTGAGGGTATCGAGGAAGTTTCCCGGTGCCAGTTGCATCACAAAGAAGCACAACACCGACGCCAGAAGCAGCGTAATCAGCGCTTGCCCGAGACGCTTGAGAATGTAAAGCGTCGTCTCATTGGCTAAAAATGTCGAAATAGAAGCACGGGAAGCAGCCATGGAAATTCTCAGACTAATGACCTAATTGTGCGTGGGGTTCGGGGTTCGGCTCCGCTCACCCCACGAGGATTGTGGGCTGAGCCGGAGTCGAAACGAAAATCGAGAACCGAGCTGGAGTTGAAACCAGGATTGAGGGCTGAGCGGAGTCGTTCGCGGAGCGTTGCGTCAGCAAAGCCCGGAGTCGAAGCCCGGTATCCCCATACCAAAAGGTTACTCCACAAAGCTCCTCTGTGATATTAAGTCCCGAATCCTAGTACTCAATCAGCGTCACGATCGGCACATTAGGCAACTTCGATCGGCCATCTAGGAAGGTCAACTCACTTAAGAAGGCAAATCCGACCAGTTCGCCGCCGCATTTCTTAACTAATTCTGCTGTTGCTGCTGCCGTGCCGCCTGTTGCGATGACATCATCCACAATCAACACCCGCGCTCCGGCTGGGAACGCATCTTGGTGAATTTCTAGGCGATCGGTGCCATATTCCAACGCATACTCCACGGCATAGGTCGCAGCAGGCAACTTACCGGGTTTTCGCACAGGGACAAAGCCTGCATTCATCTGATAGGCCATGGGCGTCCCGAACAAAAAGCCCCGTGACTCCATCCCGACGATATAGTCCGGCTTCAGAGATGCTGATTTTTCCACTAAGGCATCGATCGTCGCCTTGAAACCCGCTGCATCTTGTAACAGGGTTGTAATATCCCGAAACAAAATTCCTTCCTTGGGAAAATCAGGAATATCTCGAATCAGTGCTTTGATGTCCATGACGCTGGATGACTTTGGGTGATGAGGGTACGTGATGGGTTATCCCATATTCTTGGGTCCCTTGTCACGTCCTCCCATCCAACAAATCCTCGAATAAATCCTCACCGCCGAACAAATCCTCCCGCAATTCCCCGATCGGCATCGCGTAGATGAATATCTGACGTAATGTCGTAGGCGCAGGGAATCTGGGCTGTCCAGCACATATCTTTATTGGGGACTTTATCCTGTGGGACATCCCCGCTCTGGGGCGATCGGTAGACAATGCCATTGGTCTCCTTTTGCATCCACAACGCTGAAAATTGCATGGGCGGTGGAATGAGTAACGATCGACTTTCCAATCCCAAACACAAAGCGACTAAGGCCAAACTCAAGCCAATCGCAGGTTTTGAGAGTTTGGGAGAGGTTGTACTGGATAGACTGGACTTGAGGCGGTACCAGGGCATCAGTCGCGCTAAGAGTCGCGCCAAGCCGATCGCCATCAGTACGACAATATAAGGTGCGCTAAACCGGAAAAACGGAGAATTCGCCATCACAAAGGCCAATCCCAAAAGACCCATCCCGCAAATCCAAGGTTCGCCCTGTCGATCGAGCCTGTCGGCCAATCCCCGCAACCCTGATTTGATCAAAAACTTCACGCCCAACCCGAGGGCGATCGCTAACCCCAAGAGGATCCCGAAGGCCGTAATCTTCTCCTTAGACGAGGACATAAACCACTGTCCCAAGGACCAAATCCAAGGATTGGCTCCAGGTGGCGGCGTGCCATACCAGCTTGTCCAGCCGTGGGTGATGATGGCGGCGGATTCTAGCGAGGCGGGGGCGGGAGACCAGGGCAACGCAACGCAAAGGACATGACCGGGATACAGCGGACAGCCAGAGGTGAGGAGATTGCCCACGACCATGGGACTCAAGATCAAAACCACAAGACCGATCGCACGGCCATAGGCTCGCCAAGACTGACGCCACACCGCAAACAAAAAAGTAATCGGCACCAACGGCAAGGCAATCAATTTAAATGTCACTGCGAATAACGCCAGTCCCAAGGGGAGCGATCGGGCGAAGGATTGGGTCGAAGCTGAGCCTGAGAGTGGGATTCCTGAATCCCGCTGCCGATCGTTCAAGAGCAACATCACCCAAGCAATCACGCCGACTAGCAGTGTCACAGGCAAATCTGGAGAGGCCGATCGTAAAATCTTCGACAGTGGGTCCAAGAACAACACCAAGGGCAACATGAGTGCGGTCCAACAGACACTGAACGCATCCGCCACCCATCGCCGTCCGGAGATCAAGCCCTTGATGCCCGCCGCACCCTGACCGAGCAAGAGTAAAAATACAAATCCATTGGCCAAAGACAATGGCCTTCCCGCGAGAACATCTGGATTAAACGGAGCCGTCAATGCAAACCAAGCAGAGGTAAATCCTAAATTATTAAATAGCAATGCCAATCCCGGCACGGTTCCATATTGCCCCAGCCATTGCACAAGACTGTAATGGTAATACCCGGTGTCATGCCAGGTTACAGGACGATTGCACCAGGCTGCGGCTCCCACAATGGTCACTAGCCAACCCACCATCTGCCGCGATGACCAACCGCTCAGCGTTTTTAAGTCCGTCCGCCAAGTGCCAATCGCTAGACCCACGAGTCCCAGTAGGAACCCGACGATCGGCTTCAAGGGCATGACCAGGGACAGGGCTAACAAAATCAGCGATATTGCCCCAATCCCCACCCACAGCACGACAAGCAAGCGATCGCCTCCAGAGAGATCCGATCGCATCGGTTGACGAGACGATTCTAAAGATTCTAAAAGGACATCCCCAATCACTGCCGCAACCCAACCCAAGGACAACCAGCCCACAATCAAATACAGCATAAAAACTAATAGAGATAGAAACTAACGAGCCAAGGGTGCGTAGGATTTGGTTGCAGGATAGGCTGTAGGACGACTGAGGGCCGATGGAATCACCGCCGCTTCAGGGTCTTCCGCTAAATCCTCAGATCCCCAATCCTCAGAGACTAAAAGCGCTAATTCTTCAGCCTCTTCCTGTTGACGGCTAGCCCATTCTTCACGGGTGAAGTTTTCATGGTAGGAGCGCTCGGTGTTCACAGACCAGAGGTCGTGGTTGCCACCGTAGAGATTCTGAACCGCGAGGACAGCGGTGAGCATGGAGTGATCTTGGTTGTTATACCGATGCATTCCATTACGGCCTACGGTTTGGAGGTTTTCAAAGGTTTCCAAATAGTGCTGGATGACTTCTAGATTTTCTCGGTAGTCGCGATCGTACACAGGGTAAGCTTTTGGCTGACGAATCACCGTGCCATCTTCCACTTCAGAAGCCTTCGCAAGGCCCAGCGCTTCGATCTCCCGCTTGGCTAATTCCAGCAGATCCTCATTGCTCATCTCCCAAAGTTCATCACCTTGAGAACAGAAATACTCCATGCCGAGGCAGGTTTTACCCGCTTCAGGGACCATGGCTGCACTCCAGTTTTTGAAGTTCTGAATGCGACCTACTTTGACTTCGGGGCTGTGAATATAAATCCAATTGTCTGGGAATAGATCGTCGCGATTAATCACGATCGGCACAATCAAAAAGTCGCGATATTTCAACGCTTTCGCGGCGGTTTGCACTTCAATGGGTGCAGCAGGTTCCAACTGTCGAATCAAGGCCGTCACAGGCATACTGGAAATGATTTGCTCCGTGGGCATTTCCACAAGCTTGTCCCCTTGACGGACGATCGCATGGGTAATGCGCTGGCCTTGACGATGCAGCTTCACGACACTGGAATCCAAATGCACTTCGCCACCGCGCAATTCGATCGCCTCTTGAAAGCGATCCCACATTTCCCCCGGACCTAAGACCGGATAGTCAAACTCTTTAATCAAGGTTTTAGTATTGTTCACTTGAAACAACGCATTCATCACCGCTGTGCGCAGAGACAACCCTTGAATCCGCTGCGCCGCCCAATCCGCTTGGATTTTATCGCAGGGAATTCCCCACACTTTTTCTGTGTAGGTTTTGAAAAAGGTTTGGAAAAGACGACGACCAAAACGATTTGTAACCCAGTCCTGGAGGCTTTCTTCTTGATCTAAGGGCCGGACTTTGATTTTGACGTAGCTCATCAAAATATGCAGGCTTTCCTTGACGCCGAGATTGGCTAGGGTATCGAACACCTGCAACGGATAGCTAAAGAATTTTCCTCGGTAATAAATGCGTGATAAACGCGGCACTTTAATGAACCGATTGCCCATCACTTCCTGCCAAAGCTGATTGACTTCATCCACTTTGGTAAAAAATCGATGGCCACCAATGTCAAAGCGATAGCCTTTATACACTTCTGTCCGAGCAATGCCGCCCACTTGACCCGACTGCTCTAGGACGACGGCCTTGCTGCCGCGTTTGACCAATTCATAGGCCGCTGTTAAACCCGCAGGACCTCCGCCGACCACCAGGACAGAAGCGGGAGATTTGCGAGATTTGCGGGATGCCATAAAGGACTTCACCGAGGGAATTTGCACCATTTCCGGACTCCTAGCGATCGCGTTGACTAACGGACAAAACAGAAACAGAAGGAACGACAACAGGGAATTGTTGTTGGAGCCAATATTGGAAAGTTCCAATCACAAAGGCGATTCCACTGTAGGCGTAGTACAGCCAATGCCAAGGCACGACCTTTAAGGCAAATCCAAAACTACGCTTCTTCCAAAAAAAACGATAAACAGAAGCATTTAAAAATAGTAATAATCCACCAAATGCTAGAGATGGAATCGCCAAAGTGGGGTACCAGGGCGAAACCAGCATCAGACCCATCATCAGGTAGACTGAGATGACGCTGAGACGACTATTGGTGTCTAGATTTAAATCATTGACGAAATTACGATCGCGCCAAATCAATTGAGTCCAAGGCAATGCGCGGTAAAAGAAATCGGCCTTCAAGAGCGATCGAATTCCCCAGCGCTTGAGATGCTTCACTTGAACATATTTGTTGAGATCAATGCGATAGCCATGGCGAGTCAATCGATAACCCAATTCAATGTCTTCAATAGAAGGCGTTCGATAGGTCTCATCAAATCCATCCACGCTGAAAAACACCGATCGGCGAATGGCACCACAGGCTCCCCAGAACGTCGAAGCCCGACCTCTGGCGCATTGATGGGTGTAATGATGCAGCAAATTTTTATATTGGGACAGGAAGTTGGGTGCGCCGGGTGCGTCATCATAGGACCCAATTAGGGCATCCAGGGCAGAATTTTCAAACGCTACTTGAATTTGATAGAGCGTTTGGTCGCCCAGTGCCACATCCGCATCCAAGAAAAACAGAATGTCACCACTGGCCTGCCAAGCTCCAAAATTTCTGGCTTTTGCAGGTCCTGCATTCACGGCTAATTGAATGGATTTATGACCAAATGCAGCGGCGATCGAAGCCGATTCAGCATCGTCCCCATCCACCACTACAATCACCTCATGGGCCAAAGATCCAAACATTTCTACACTGTCTAGACAACGGCGAAATGCTTCTCCACCGCGATAGACGGGGATAATAATAGATATTTTAGAGTAAAGACTTTTGAGCAATGGCATTCAGGAATCCTTAGACATTTAAAAACAGCAAAGGCAAAAGTGGAAACCTCTAAACTCATTTCATCCAACGGGCCTAGAGTTGGCGAGTGAGATGAATTAAAAGATGAAATACTCTAGAAAAATAAGTTGAGTGATTTCCCTATAGAAAATTACTTGTACAAATGTTACGAGGCTCCAGCGGAGAGAACTTTTTCATCCGGGGGACTTTACAGAGTCTTTAGCTAAAAAACATGTTTCCGAAGAAATAATAAGCTGGCGTAAAGCAAACGGTCCGTGAAACTCCCTAAAAGTAACTAAAATGATCGGCTCTCCTCCGATGGGTTTTCTAAGATTCGGATAAAATTTGTCAGTTTTAGCTGACTTACTGAACTTTAACGGCCTTTTTTCGGGATTGACAAGGCTCTTCTATCGTAGGGAAGAGCTGGATGGCGATTTCATCTTGCGACTTGACACCTACGTATCAATACCGACTTTTTTGAAGGTCTCACCTTCACTTACGTAAAGTTAAGATGAAGTGAGTCGGACTGATTTCATCCTCTGAATTTTTTTATACTCTGAGATTGAAGTGGAGAGGGGTCTCGAAATTGATCCGATCGACAAATGTCTGATCGATCGATCGCTTCCATCGCCCCAAGAGGAATTGAAACGGTGCCGAAACCCAAGCCGATCGTCCGTAACTGGCCACTGCCCGCCCATCGCCGAGGCTCACCAAACTTAGATAGGCCGATCGGGGCTGAAACCGGGAGAGACGATGAGTTGGAGCTTTGTGCAATAGGTTCTGACTCAGGGTGTGGCCTTGACGAACTGCTAAGACGCCTGATTTGGGGAGAGGGGTGTTTTGAATGGCGGCGATGTCTCCGCTGGCAAAGATGGTGCTGTGGGAGACCGATCGGAGTGTGGCATCGACCATGGCAAACCCCCGATCGTCCGTTGCGAGTCCGGATGCCTGTAGCCAGTCGGGTGCGGTGGCTTCTGTGGCCCAGAGGCTGATTTCGCAGCGATGGGTGTTGCCAGAGCTGAGTTGTAGGCTGAGATGGTCTGCGGTTTCGATCGTGGTTTTGACGGTGGTGTGGGGATGAATGGCGATCGATCGGCGCTGCAACTCTGCGATTAAAAACTGTTGAAGCGGTTTGGGTTGTTCAGCGGCGATCGCCCCTCGGGAAATGAGCGTCAAATCCAGGGCCGCTCCCCACCGCGCTTTCAGACTCAGCGCCACCTCGACACCGCCCAGTCCGCCGCCGACGATCGCGATAGAAACCGGATTAGCCTCTTCAAAACCCGTTTCAAAGCAGTCTGCTAAGCGCTGTTCTAGCCGATCGAGCATTTGCCCCATGGGTTTCATGGGAATCACTCGATGGCTGGCGATCGTTCCCGGTGGCAGTTTTGGGGTGCTGCCAATGTTGAGTGAAGCGATGTCGAAGTCGATCGGGTCATGGTTTTGGCAAATCACCTGTTGTTTGAGTAGATCCAATCCTACGACGTCATCCAAAATCACATTGACTCCAAATGCTGTTCCCACGTTTAATTCACAAGCTCGACGATCGCATAAGCCTGCTAAATATCCCGGCACCGCTCCTGAGTAAATGGTTTGAAGAGTGGGTGTGATCAGGGTGATAGTTGCGATCGGCTGTGGGGACTTGCGCCGCCACTTGGCTAGGGCCACAGCGTGACTATGACCTCCACCGATCAGAACCAGGTTGAGACATGAATTTGAGAGTTGAGATGCAGTCGAGTGCGGCATAAAAACGACCGGAAAAAATAGTCAAGGAAGCAACCGATCGTACCGTATCTTAAGAACCGAACAAAAGACGGGTTTATTTCCTCAAAACTAGGTCTCGTGAGGTTTTTACACCTTATTTTACATCGGTTATCCGATGAAAAAAGCCTAGGAATTCAGCGTCAAGTTTGCGAAGATTCATTTGTGGGCAAACGAGGCCAGCAAACACAAAAAACGCTGATATCTAAACTCACAAACCAAACCAAAGCAAACTCATCCAAAGGCATTCAATCATGACATTTCCCCTAGAATCTCTCTACAACTGGTACCGCGACATCGTTGCAAATCCTAAATATCGCTGGTGGGTCATTGGTGGAACCTTGCTCTATGTGCTTAGCCCGATCGATATTATTCCCGATGTGTTTCCTATTGTCGGACAGATTGATGATGCGGTTGTCATTACGTTACTTGCCACTGAAATTGCATCCCTTCTAAAAGACCGAAACGCAGCTATCAAACAAAAGCGCGAAGACAAAGCCGCTGAAGCAAAAGCGTCTGAATCCGTCGAAGTTGATGCTGTAGAAATCTAAGCGTTCAATCAAGTCTAGCAATGAATGCAATCAATCCTGGCGAACCGCCCCCCAGCCCCCAATTCTGGGGGAGCAAGAGTTTCATCCTCAATCCACACCTCAAAATCCTCAGGTAATCAACCATGACCACTTTTCCCCTCAAGACGCTTTACAACTGGTACCGTGAACTCGTTGCAAATCCTAAATATCGTTGGTGGATTGTTGGGGGAACGCTGTTGTATTTGATTAATCCTTTGGATGTGTTGCCGGATGTGTTGCCGATCGTTGGTCAAATTGATGATGCGGTTTTGATTACATTAGTCGCCACTGAAATTAGTTCTGCGATTAAAGATCGAAATGCAATGCTAAAGCAGCAACGTAATGAAAGTAAAACTGTTACGCCGACGGTAAAAATTAAAGATGTAGAAACCGATATGGCATCGGGTGATGTTGTTGAAGTTACTGCTGTTGAAGTTGTGTAGTGCTAAAAAATGAAATCCCCAGAATTCTGATTTAGAAAGAATTCTGGGGATTTTTATGTTGGGTTTGGGCTTCGACTCCGCTCAGCCCACGGAGTCTTGGTTCGGAGCGGAGTTGTGCATCAAGAAACCCAAGATCGAGGGGTGAGCGGAGTCGAACCCCGGCGCTCTAACAACCAAGATCGAGGGGTGAGCGGAGTCGAACCCCGGTGCCCCCTATCTGACTGATGCAGATAGATTAGCAACAGGCTGATATAACCCTTGAATCCATTCCCATTCTTTGGTCAACCCTTCACGTAGCGAAACCTTTGGCGTAAACCCAAGAACCTGCTTTGCCTTCGTCACATCTGCCGCTGTATGCCGAGCGTCTCCCCGGGCTTGATCAATGTAGTTACGGACGATCGGCTGACCCATAATGTCCCCCATCAAATCCAACACATCTTCCAACACCACTCGACTTCCACCGCCGATATTGAAAATTTGACCATTGGCTTTGTCACAGTTTGCCGCCGCTAGATTGGCTGCAACCGCATCACTGATAAACGTGAAATCCCGCGTCTGACGACCATCGCCAAAGACATCGATCGCCTGACCGCCGATCGCCGCCTTATAAAACTTGTGGAATCCCATATCCGGACGTT
>JAAFJU010000130.1 GCA_013298165.1 Synechococcales cyanobacterium bin31.maxbin.ball.101
ATTCTAGAGTGCTTTCATCCGTTAAAGCAGGCTTAGGCGATAATGAAATGGGGTAGGTAATCATGGCTGTTTTCGATATGCTTAGCCTGAACCTAACCCTTTCCTATAGAATTTGCGATCTACTGAATTTAGGAGCTAAATCCATGCAGAACCGAGGATCTAAAGGGTTAACGACGCAGCAGATTTATCAGCAACACAAGATTTATCCAGAGGATGCACGATCGATCGCCCAAGCCTTGCATCTTGGGAAAGAGCCTTTTCAGGCATCAGCCGTCCAACAAATCACCGGATTTGCCCAACAAGCAAAAGAGGGCGGATTGACCATGAAACAGGCGATCGCCCAATATCGGCAGCTCCAATCTGGCACAACGAATGAGATCAAAAATCCCCCCGATCGATCTGAGGCGATCGATCTCCCGGTCCACCTGCGATCGCTCTTGGTTCAGTCCGCCGATCGCGCCCAAGAAGAACTCGAAACCTTAGACCGCACGATCTACGAACAGGTTGAACTCCCCGCTGCTCAAGCAGCCGTGCAACGAGTTCTCGCTTCAGATCAAAACATCGAACATCTAATGGTGAAACTCTTACAGGAAGAAATCAAATCGAGACCGGGACGCTTAGGAGGACTGGTGTTGCAAGCGGTCGGACACTTTCGGGTACCGACCTTACAAGGCAGTGAAACGCGATATCTTCTCTCCTCCGATCGCTAACCCCAATTCTGTTTGTCTGTCCCCTGTATTTATAGGAGAACCCCCCAGGATGAATTCCTTCTTCGATCGCGCACTCGAAAACCCCACCGGAACCTCGATTGCCCTTCTTAGCAGCATCGCGGTCGTCGTTGGCATCGGCATCGGCATCCAACGAGGAGCCTTCAACCCCGATCCGCTCCAGCAACAACTCGAAACCAAGCAACAAAACCACACGCTACAAAAACAAGCGACCGAGATCGCAAACGAACGGTTCGACGCAGGCTGTGAAGGCGTTTTCTACCTTAAACCAGGGAACAGCACCTACCAACCATTAACCGAAAATGTCGGCGTCCTATCCGGCGAATACTGGCAACGGTGGAACAAAGCCAAAGTCAAACCCAAGCCAAATCAAACCGATTTTCTCCCTGCTGGAACCACCGTTTGCGATGCCTACGGCAATGTCGGCATCCTGATTCCAGACGCCAAAAAAGGCCATGCGATCGTCTCCGACCTGCTGAACACACCAGATCGCAACCGCATCACCACCATGATGAAGCGCTACCCTAGTGCAAACCGTCCACAAGTCGGGAGCTAAACCATGTCCACTTTTAACCGTTTCAAAAACCTGAGAAACACCCGCATTGTTCGTGACGCCCAAGATAACTGGATCATTAAATCTGTCCTCTGGATTCTTTTCCTCGGTTTACTCACGGGTTTGATTACGATCGCAATTATCAACATCAAACCCTATGCCCTCCTCCTCGCCAGCGTCAGCAGCCAAACCGCCTGGGTCTTTGGAATCCCTCTACTCGGACCTCTACTCAAAAATCTTTCAGTGGGTGCTTCCACGATCGGCGCGATCCTAATCTGGGCACCCGTCCAAATTCTGGAATGCTTATGGATTCTGATTGCCCTGGATGCCAAAGCTCAGAAAGCAGCAGTCAGGGACGCGATCGCCCTGAGCGAAGAACTAGAAGCGCACCGAGACGATCGGAATTCAGAGACTCGCCGTGCTGTGAAACGAGTCAGCCGCATCCCCTTTTTCTTCATCAAATGGGCCGCAGTTTTGGCTTTAGCTGCCTACACATTTGACCTGATCGTCGGTCTCAAAACCTACCCTATTTGGAAAAACTGGCAAAGTTTCGGCTTTTGGTTGAAATCGATGAACCCGATTTGGATCAACGGCGACAACGCCCGAGACCTGGGCATCATGCTGTTTAGTTTTGAAGCGATGTTGCTGCTGGTTGTGATTGTGGGTCAATGGCTCTTTTACCAAACCCAGGAGGAGCCTTAATGCTGGCCAATATTTCAGGCGATCGGGTTCCTCGCTTACTGCACCGATATGCCAACCTCCCCAACCCCAAACTCGATCAAATCGAAGACCTGGCCGATGAAGCTCTCAAAGGCGTAGTCAGTTCCTCAGCACTCCCGCTGATGACAGGTTTGGCGGTGGGATTTGGCGTGGCGGGCTTTTCAGGGGTGCCGATCGTGGGAGCCGCCGCTGCTGGGTACTTCTTATATTCCGCCGTAGAGTGTGCTCTTCAAAAAGGAAAACAGGCGGAATATATCAAAGAAGTGGGACTGCTAGCTCACGCTTTGAATGAAGCAGACCTGGTGCGCTATGCCGAAATCGTGGGAGTAGAAGCGGCGATCGGTGAAATCCTCCAAGCCTATCAAGATGGTCAAACCATCACACCCGCTGCCCGCAAACTCTGCCAAGCGATGGGTAAAACGCCAAAACGAAGAACGATCGCCACCTTCCTTGAAGAAATTAAACAACTTCAAACGGTACCAGATCTGAATCAACCGCAGGCCATTCCAACTCCAGCGGCTACTGTGCCATCGATCGCAGGCGGCACCTGCAAAATCCATACCGCTGTTGATGATCTAGTGAATCCCGTCCGATCGTCCTACATTTCCGCACCGCCGCGCACAGGCAAAGGGATCCTGATTGCTCTAGCGATGGGCGAATTCAAACAGCGTTATCCGCAAGGCTCCCTCTACACCTACACCCCAAAACAAGACCCCAAAGAAAATTGGTATTGGTCTGTATCCGACCAACACTTCAACCCAGATCTAGATCAAAACCCAACCCGCGCCGCGCAAAGTCTGTATGCGATGATTCGTCATTGGCAGAGTCTCCCCAGTTCACCCGCCGCCCCAATCCTTTTTGTCTGCGACGAACTATCTGCCACCATGTCTCGTCTAAAACCCGTCAAAATGTCTGACGTTGACGACGTTCTGTTCACCGAAGATAGTCGAAGTTTTTCAGTATGGCTTCTCGACTTTCTGATTCATGAAGCGAGTATGCGCCAATCGGTCGATCGGTTTGTCTGGGTAATGACGCCGCTCTGCACGGTTCAAGAATCTGGCGTTTCAGCCAGTGCGTTGAAAAGCCTCCGCAACTACACCCTCGCCAGCCGAGAAAACCTCAAATTTGCAGATGGTGGCACTGCTGCATTTGCCGCACCAAAAATCTCATCGGATCACCCCCTCTTACAGCGCTACCAAACGATCGCCTACAGTCACGATTCACAGACCTGGCTCCCAATCCCAACTCTATCCGTGCAAGATATTAGCCAGCTCTCTCAATCAGATCCAAAGCTTAAAGCTTGGGGTGAGTTACCGATCACCCCCGCTCCCGAGTGGAATTCGAGTAGTCCGTCGGAAGTCTTCACTTGTGCCTATGCTCAGTCGTTTATGAAAGCTGACCCAGTGCTTGAAATTATCAACTCGGAGCCTGATCCTGAAAAGCGAGAGGCATTAACGATCGCGTACCAATGGGCGATCGTTCGTCAAGAAAATGGGTCTGAAATTACCCGATCGGACTTTCTTAACCGTGCGAAGAATGATCGGCAGTCTGCTTATCTGCGCGATCATCGTGAAGCAATTTGGGATGATCTTCAAGGTTTAATGGGTGAGTGACGATCGCTATTTTGAGCGTAACGTAACAGCGTAACAGTGGAAAAGATAGAAGGTAACGCCCGTTACTGCGGGTGTTACCCGTTACGTTACGGCGTTACGTTACTCGCGTTACCGATCGACTATCTCAAGAAACAAAACTAGAAATTGGGAATAAAGCGATCGTTCCAGCCGCTAAAAAAGAAGCCGCTATCGCGTTGGAGCTTGAACAAAAAATGCCCAATCCTTTCAAGTGGGCCAAGGAGAAATCATGGAAATTATAAATATGCTTGATACGAAGATAAATCCGATCGGCTGGCTCATCCCAGGTGGAAAATCATGGTTCAAGATCACTACGACCCAGAAGATGCAACGAGTCGTCTGGGCGATCGGTCTGTTTCTTGGATTTCTAACCCTACTACTGTTCGCGGGACTATTCAAAACGGTTCAAATCTCTTTGACAGTTGCCTACCGAGAATTTGAGTCAGCCTTGCAGGATTCAGAACCTGTGGAAATTTCAAACTCTCAAAAAATGGATGAGATAGAAGTAACTCAGCCGATCGTCCCAGTTCGAGATACACGGATCCGATCGTTACGGAAAGAGGCGAGTCAGCAGGGCATTCGTAATGTTAGCCGCATGACCAAAGCAGAGCTATTGGTCGCCCTTCAAATTTCGATTGAATCAAAATAGCGAGGTTCTCATGCAAACAATTTTGGATGATGCGTTGGGTCAAGTGCGGCAAGAAATTAGTGCAATTTGCGACAGTGAGGGCGATCTGATTCAGGCTGATGAGGTAGAGAGGGCGATCGTCCATCTGTTGAAGACTCATCTGGAAGACTGCCGATTCCAGGATGAAATCCAAGAGTGGCTGGATAACCTGCGATTTCGTGTGTAGTGAATTGACCCTGGAAGAAAAGGCGGACAGTTGTCACACTTTCTCCAATCAGCCAGGGTACCCGCTTAAAAATCTTCTGCTTTGCTTTCTCGATCTGTAAGAACACGATTGACCCGGCGAATTAGTTTTGAAACATCTTTATCCATTGCAGTTATTTCTTCCGTATGAGGTTCTGGACACGATCGCTGCCAACGGGTTAATTCTGTTCTTAGCCGTTTGAGTGCGATCGTTTCGTTTTCTACTTGAGAAAGGCGGACATCTGTCACACTTTTCTCGGATGTTGTGTTGAGATAACGGCGAATCGTGCGAATACTTTTGCCGATGATAACTTCTAGTGCGGGGCGAAGTGCCCTTTCTCCTCTCGCAGGCCGCCCTTTGACATCCTCATACCCTGCTTCTTTAAGTTTTTCAGCGAGTGATCTAACTTCACTGGGTGTATAGTCTCGGCGTTTTTCGTTTTCGCTGATTTCGATCTGAAGCGCAAGATTTGGGTCTTGTTCTGCATCGAAGTCCATGACTCGGACTGGGACTAGATCATCAGGAAATAGTCTAGTATAAGATTCTAGATCTTCTTCTTTGATGATCGTAATAGCAGAACGACGGTGAGCACCTGCTAATAATCGTCCTCGGATGTCTACCACTAGAGGTTCGAGTAGACCCAATATTGAGATGGATTCGATGAGTTCTTGGACATGTTCAGGTTTAATGTCACGGGTGTCGGTTGCACGGTCGAGAATTTTAGCCAAGGGCATGTTAGCTGGCTTTGACAGAATTTGTTCAGACTGCGCTTCTACAACTCGGTCTTGCTTCTGGATGGCGGTGCCTGCGAGGGTTGCAGATTGAAGCATGTCTGCGGTACTGCGTCGTTGTGCCATGATTGCTTTAATGGGGGTGTTGCGAGAATAAAAATACGTTACTGAACTTTGCTTGCCCAATCAGCAATCGTCATGAGTTCTTGGGCTGCACGGGATTTTGGTGCATATTCCATTAGAGGAAGTTGCTGTGCGCCTGCTTGGGAAATATTGACATCCTGATGGATCGTGAAGTTTTTGACATGAGCATATAGGTCAAACAGTTGTTGGGGGAGTTGTTTGTCTAGAACTCGGCGTTCATCAACCTGAGACATTACGATCGCCCATTCTCTCGGCCCTCGTCGGGATTTGCTTCGATAGTCATCCAATACACCCATGACACGATTCGCACCCATAATGGCAAAGGGGTGAGCATTGGTGATGACTAGCGCGACGTTTGCTGCAACAATGCCCAGTCTTTCTAAGCTCTCGTTTCCAGGTGGGCAGTCTAAGATGACGGCATCATAATCCAAGCTTCCAATCGCATCGGCTAGATCTTCGGGGTGTAGAGATTGAATTTGCTGACTGGTTAAGTTAGGACCACCAGGAAGAACGTCGAGTCCTGGAATCGCTGTAAGGGGTGTTGGATTCTGACCAAGCAAAAGTTCGGCTGTGCCGGGAGCTGTGGGGTCTACACCAAGAGCGTAGGCAGCATTAGACTGAGGATCGAGGTCGATGACCAAGATTTTTTTATTTTTCGTGATTAGGATTGAAGCGATGCCGCTGGCAATAGATGTTTTGCCAACACCTCCTTTTCTAGCTGCAACGGCGATACGAGTTTTGATCATGAGGATCTCTTGGGTGGATGGATTCCAATTCCTCATTGAATCATGGCTTGTTGCGATTTCGAGCAAATAGAACATGAAACCATAAAACATGGTGGATGGATTTCTGAACTTGTGCTTGGAGCGATCGACGGAGTCTTATCTGTTACTGAGTTCGTCATCATGGTTTGTCCCCTGTTTCTAATCGCTGTTCGATCGCCCGTCGAGTTCGTTCCAATTCAGCAGCGAGCACCTTTTCATTGGGCAGGGTAATTTGATATTCAGCGGCGAGGATATTAGATAGTCCTTCCAAGGCATAGTGGGCTACTGCCTCGTTTTTCTTGTTGCATAGAATTAGCCCGACTGGAGGATTTTCATCCGCATAGGTCCAATGTTCGCGAGCGTAGTTGAGGTACATATGCATCTGTCCGGCATCGGCATAGTTAAACTCGCCCAGTTTGAGATCGATAATGACCAAGCAGCGTAGGCGACGGTGGAAGAACAGTAAATCGACCCGAAACCACTGGTCCCCAATTCTCAGTCGTCGCTGTCGCCCCACAAAGGTAAAATCACCGCCCAGTTCGAGTAAGAAGCTTTCAATGTGTCGAATTAAGGCATCTTCCAAGTCACTCTCTGAATATTCGTCTTTGAGGTCGAGAAATTCGAGGACAAACGGGTCTTTCAGTTCCTCTTCTGCGGTCATCGCATCGGTGGCGTTGGTCGCGCTTCCCTTTTTCAGCATGGCAGCTTTATTGCGGGATAGTAAGATCCGTTCATAGTACTGAGTGTCAATCTGTCGGCTGAGTTGACGAACTGACCAACCCCCTTGGAGTGCCTCAGTTTCGTAGAACGATCGGGCGTCGGAAGATTTGAGGGAGAGCAGTTTGACGTAGTGGGACCAGGGAAGTGGGAATTTTCCAGACAGTGTCTGGAAAATCTCAGGATCATTCGTATCCAGGAATTCTGCTTCCAGATGAACATAGTTGAGATAGAACGATCGCATCTGAAAAAGGTTGCTTTTTTGGAATCCTCGCCCCAAGCGATCGCCGAGATCCTTTGCTAATCGGGAAATAATTTGTTTTCCATACTCCGCGCGGGCATCGCCTTTCTGCTCTAGCTGTACAATCTGACGACCAATTTCCCAGTAGGTTGCTGTCATGATGGCATTGATGGATCGTGAAGCGGCATGTCGTGCGGATGCCATTAGATCAAGCACGGTAGTTAAAGTGATGACGTAGGGATCCTCCGAGATCGGCGTAAGCAGCGAATCAGTGGTGAGTTGATTTTCGGATGTCAGGGATCCCGTTGGCTCTACTGCCTCATTCATTCTAGAATCGTCCTTTCAAAGTCATCGTTAAGTGGAAGATGATTGATTTCGTCGGGAGTCTGCATTGCATCAGACCACCCATTAGCATACGTGATCTCGATGAAATTAGGTTGCCCCATGCCGACCAATGGGATAGAGCTTTTTCGCTAGAATCATTCAATCTGAGTCAGGACTATAGGTATCCATTATGGAAATTCGAGCCGAGCGACCAGACGATATCCAAGTGATTTACCAGGTTAATGTTGCAGCATTTGGGCGGAAAGGAGAGGCAGATCTGGTCGATCGGTTGCGAGGGGGTGGGTCTACGTTTTCCTTCGTGGCGGTTGAAGGTGAGCAACTGGTTGGACATATTTTCTTTAGCCCAGTGGAGATTGGGCAGAGCAGAGGCTCTGTGGAGGAGTGCGATCGTAGGGCTGATTCAGGGTTTCTTGGGCTAGCGCCCGTTGCCGTGCTGCCAGATTATCAAAGACAAGGCATCGGGTCATTGTTGATTCGGCATGGCTTACAAGCGATCGAGCAATTGGGGTTCAAAGCGGTGGTTGTTCTGGGGTCTCCAAAAATCTATTCGCGATTAGGGTTTATCCCCGCCAAGGAGAAACAGTTAAGTTGTGAGTATCCGGTGCCAGATGAGGCATTTATGGTGCTGGAGTTGCAAAAGGGTGCCTTGGACGGATGGGTTGGATTGGTAAAATATCGCTCAGAGTTCAACGATCTGCCTTAAGTCGATCGGTTGAATAGCGCATTTTACAGTAGATGTAATCGGTCGGTGGAGTTCTGAGATTATCGCTAGAATGATCACTTACTGATGGAGCACTCACATCATGGCAAAATCGATCGCCTCCTACTGGAATGCCTTGAGTCCCGAACACCATCACCAATGGCAGGCCATTCCCGGACTCGAAGGAGTAGCGGAGGAACTCACTCTGAGCCTCGATCCCCAATCCGGCGAATACACGCGCCTGACGCGCTTTTATCCCGGTGCAGACACCGCTGAATTTGGCGGAAAAAGTCATGCTTACCCTGAGGAAGTTTTTATTGTCAGTGGTCGATTGTATGACCAAGCATTTGACCTGTGGCTAGAGACAGGGCACTATGCCAGCCGTCCACCGGGGGAAGTCCATGGTCCCTTCCACACGGATATCGGTTGTATTGTGCTGGAAATTTCGTTCCCCGATCGGGCAGTGATCGAGCCGTCATTGCCCTAAAAAATCCGCTGCACATCAGGAGACTGAAGGATGCCAGAATTAACCTACTGTATTGCTTGTAGCTTAGACCATTTCATTGCCCATCATGATGATACGCATGATGGATTTTGTTTCGATCGTGAGTATCTAGAAGATCTCGCAGCACGATTTCCCGATACGTTTCCCGTTCACCTGCGATCGATGTTTGGGATTGATGCGGACAATCAGTGGTTTGATACGGTGTTAATGGGACGGAAAACCTATGACGTGGGCTTCAAAGTCGGGGTCACAAATCCCTATCCACATTTGCAGCAGTATCTTTTTTCTAAAAGCCTCAAAGTTAGTCCCGATGAACAGGTGACGTTGGTTTTAGAAGATGCTGCGCAATTTGTCGAACAGTTGAAACAGCAACCGGGTAAGGGGATTTGGCTCTGTGGTGGGGCGAACTTGGCATCAACCCTGTTTGCGGCTGGACTGATCGATCGATTAATCCTCAAGGTCAATCCCTTTTTGATGGGTGAAGGTATTCCGCTCTTTGCCGATGTGATTCCACAGACTGCTTTAACGCTGACGGATCACAAAATTTATGAGAATGGGGTCGTGATTTTGCATTATCAAATTGCCCCACGCCGATCGGCTTAAGCATTGTAAGTGCATTGTGGGTCATTCAGCAGTTTGGCAGCGATCGGCGACACCAAGACGACATGCTCGTCATAGTGCGCCAGAATGCGATCGAGGTCATGGGAATTCCAGGCTTCAATCCAATCTTGTGCAAAATCCTGGGCTTGTTGTTGGGTTAACATGGGTTCTCCGGTTTGATGAACGGATTGAAAATGTTAATAGGGATAACCGTCTTTATGCGTAACGCTCCATTCGCCATTGGGTTGCAGCGTTGCTTTGAGATCGTCATCTGGATATTCAACTTCATCGTCTGGGGACCGATCGCCAACTTCAATATAGGTGACAGTTTCGGTCGATCGATTGACGAGATGATGGGCAATTCCAGTCCCTGCGGGATAGCCATAACACTCACCTGGACTGAGGACAAACTCTTCCTCTCCCAGAATCAACGTTGGATTTCCATCCAAAATATAGATGAACTCATCTTGTTTAGAATGGCAATGGCGGAGTCCGGACATAGCACCAGGGTCCAGATGGGTGAGATTGACACCGAAGTTCGTTAGTCCGAAGTGATCGCCCAGCTTGCGTTTCAACCGACCGCTCACTCTAGCCGAGTAGGGTTCTGGATAGATGGTCTTGCCCAAGATGGCCTCGATTGAGGTGGCAGAGATCGGAGATTGTGTCATGAGTTTTGCCTTACAAAGTACCTGCTTCGAGTTGATTCAAGTAAATAAATTCAGGAGACTTGACGTCTGCTTCGAGTCTAATTTGAACCAGTTCAGGGGATTCAAAAAACTGCTTTGCAGCGTCGATCGACGTCCAAGATGAGAAATGTACGACTTGATCGGGATCGTTCTCATGACGCAACACCTGGTACGATCGCTCTCCCGCTGCCTTTTGGATTCCTGCCGCTTGATCAAAGACTTGTTTCCAAGATTCATAATCTTCAACTTCGTGGATGATTAGAACATATGGTATGGAAATTTACCCTGAGGTTGAGCACTCGGTACTACCGACAAAAATCGTTGCTCCAGATACTAACGTCTACTGAATTTTCTGGCCCGTTAGCTGCTGTCCATTCTGGTCCAGGATGAGCCGATCGACTTGCCCCTGTACGTCTTTAATAAATGTGATTTTGGCTTCTACGACTGTAAGAAAGAATTGGGTAGGTGTCTCTGCAAATAATTCAACTTGGGCTTGTCCTGTGGCTTGAAGATAAAGACGGTCCTGTTTTTGGGTGATGCTGATGCTGAAATCGGGGGTGAGTTCGTAGCGTCCGATATAGGTTGCAAGCAGCTTTGGATCGACGGCGATCGATGCTTTGGGGCGCTGATACTTGGCTAGGGGACTGCGGCTATCCAAGAGATGAAAACCGAGATCGCTGACATCGCTCTCGGAATTTCCTAGGACGACAATGCCGAGCCGCCGAGTTTTGGAAAAGCCAATAAAACTGCGAAAGCCCCCTGTGCCGCCTTCATGACAGATAATCTCTGTTCCTTTAAGATTAAACACATGCCAGCCCAGGGCGATCGTCATATTGGGACTGTCTGTCTGCTGCTGAATTCTATGGGTCTTTTGTAGACTGGCATTGATGGGTGACGGTTGCAGATCGAGGTTTGCAGCTAGAAATTTAAGCAGATCATTGCCGCTCGATCGCAAGGATCCGGCTCCTGTTAAGGTGGGTAGATCCCAATAAGGTACGGCTCGATTGCGTCGATCGTGACCTGTGGCAAATCGGGTGATTTGGTCTGGGTTCAGGTGGATGCGAGTGTCTTGCATCTGCAAGGGCTGGGTGATTTGCTTGGAAATCAAGGTTTCGTAGTCGAGGTCGGCTTTAATGCTGAGGAGATGGCCTAACAGTCCGGCTCCAAGGTTGGAATAGTCATACTTCGAGCCAATCGCGCGAGGAAGTTGATAGCCCGATAAAAAGCTGTATAGCTGCTCTAACGTATAGTCGGCGTAGGGATTTAGGTTATCGGCGGGGTTTAGGTTATCAGGGAGCCGTGGCAAGCCGGAAGTGTGGGTGGCGAGCGTCAAGAGAGTGATGGGTTTGCCGTTGAATTCGGGGGTCTTGACAGTGGGCGGGAGGAATTTAGCGATCCGATCATCCAGGTTTAGCACCTTCTGCTCAGACAGTTGCATTAGGGCAAGAGCCGTGAATACCTTGGTGATGGAGCCAATTTCAAAGAGGGTGTTGCCATCGACCCGATCGGTCTTGGTGGTGCTGAGATGGCCGTAGGAGATAATCCGTTGGCCCTGGGGTTCGATGATGCCGACGACAATTCCAGGGCTTTGTTTTTCGCGATCGATGCGTTGTTTAAGAATAGCCTCGATTTGAGCATCGGTTAGACGGGCCTGGACGGGGAAGCCCAATCCTAGGAGTGAGAGAAGGGGGAGTCCCCATGAAAGAAGTTTCTGCATGATTCAGTGGCGTTTAAAGTGCAGACAATGACTCTAATAATTTTGAGAGGAGTTCTAGGAAGTGATTGCCTTTCAGGGCACCGAGAATACCGAGGAGGAGTGCCCCACCGAGGGCGATCACAGTCTGCTGAACGGACAGTGGCGAAAAGGTAAAAAACAAATTGTAGGAAATTAAAATAAAAGCAAGGAATAAACCCGTTCCAAATCCAGCTAGAAAATGAATGGTGATTGTCTTGGCATTACGATCGGCTGTCTCAACTGTCTGTTCATCGTCCATCATGATTAATCCTGAAATGCTACCCTTCCATCTAATCGCAAGAGACTTTTTATGTCTTGAGGCTATAGACTCAACCTTAACTAGGACTAGAGACCTAGGCGTATAGATTTAAAAAGCGCATTAGAACCAGTCTTGTCGATAAATCTTCCCATACCTTAGGCTCTATTTCAGCCGATCGCCCCTCCCCCAGTCTGTCGATCGATCGCGATCGCCCGTCCCTTGCCCTGCATATTCTCTGACTACTCCTAATATTTTGATTCTAGATAATAGGATTTCGATCGCTTCTATGAGCTAGCTCATAGAAGCGATCGATTTAGCGGATACTGGTAGGGACTTACGCGAATCGCTTCTCCTAGGAGATTCTCCGCGATCGCCCCCGATTTCACGATGA
>JAAFJU010000039.1 GCA_013298165.1 Synechococcales cyanobacterium bin31.maxbin.ball.101
CCGACATCTCCGGCATCGAAATATCCAACACCAACAAATGAGGATGAATCCGCCCGATCGCATCCAACGCCAACTTCCCATTCGCTGCCGTCGTCACGGCATAGCCCAAAGACTCCAAATAGTCTCCCACAGCTACCCGAATTCCTAAATCATCATCTGCGACGAGTAACGTAAGCGGCATCTCTCGCCTCCCAAAATGGCCTAACCAAAAAGCCATATCCCAGCATAAACCGCTCACCTAAAACAATTGACCTACCTTTCAGAAGAAAACCTTAAAAGATCATCCCACCATCCCCAACAACCGCCTCGCCCGATCGAGATCATAGGGCAACGGTCTGGCCCGAGGTCGATAATCCCCCTCCAAAGCCTTCCCATGCCGCCTCACCGCATTCACCAGCGTACAGGGCTGCTCATTCAAATTAATCGCCCCATGCAGCACCCCCGGCGGAATCTCCACCACCACTGGATGCGCCTCACTCAATAAAAAATACTCATAGCACCGATTCTGCAAGACCACCAGGACCAAACTGCCCCGCACCACCAAGATCTGATCCGTCTGATGGCGATGCACAAACAAATCATCGATCGTGTTCCCCGGAACTGTCACGAGCATCGTCTCATGACTCGCCTGGGGGGTATAAAACTCAGCCATCCCGCCCTTCATCGACTGAAGCGGGCGTAACTCAATCTGTTTTGAAAGTCCCATAATGTTAAATCCGTGAATTGAGGTGGTTTCAGTTCTAAAGCACTGGTTCTTCAATCTGGTTTCTTCAACATCGAATCTTTCTCTAAACTACCCCAACCCATAAAACGGTTCTGTACCGCCTTTTACTAAACATTTTTTAACTTTTTCGAAAATAGTACACATTTTCTACTAATCACTTGCTATAGTACAGAAATACTATTACTCTAGTTTGCAAGCCGATCGTTTCAAGTCGCAAGGAGGAACTGATGAACGCCCAACCCCTATCCAGAGAAGACAACCCTTCCATTTCTAGCCCCGAAGCGCCTCTCCCCAGTGCAGCTAAAACCAGTACGGCTAAAACCAGTGCAGCTAAAACCAAAACTAGTACAGCCAAAACACCTCGAAAAACCGTTGCAAAGACAGCCACCCGTCGCCGTACAGCCACCAAATCCGTCCCGATCGTAGACTTTCCCACCCCCGACAACGTCCGATCGCTCCCCGTCCAGCCCAGCCACTCAACTCGACTGGCCACACCTAGCCTCATCGAACATCCCGCCAGCGATCGGCTCCGATCGCAACTGGCAGCCTGCCATCAAGCTTTGACTGCGCTCCAAGCCGAATCCCAAGAACTGCAACAAACGATGGCCTCGTTAATCGCGATCGCCAGTCAAATGGAAACCCTCAAACCCAGCCATGGCTCCGTCACCGCCCTCACCACCCCCACAGGGCGCAAAACCAGCACCCGTAAACCTGCCTCATCAAGAGCCGTCAGCCAACCGGAAAAAGCGTCCCAATCCAGCTCCGTAAAAGCCACTAAAACCACAACCACTCAAGCCAAAACAACTCAAACTGCAACTCAAACTGCAACTCAAACCGTTCAGCCGATCGACAGCGAAAGCGTCAACTATTGGGGAACCACACCCCAGTCAGCCGTGCAACCCACTCGTAAACGCATCCATGACATTCAACTTCCCAATCTCAATCCAACCAGCCAACCAACCCCGTCTGCCCAAACAGCGACGATCGCGCATGAAATCCTACCTCAATCCCCATCAGAAATAGAGTCTTCAACGGCAACAGATCGTGCGCCGACTAAACCGAGCTTTCACTCCAGCAGCCTCCGCCCCCGTGCCCACAGCCTCACTCGACAAACCGTCGAATATTACGCAGGCTACAGTCATCCACCTGTTTCCCTAGAGCCTGCAAAACCCAGTTTCAAATCTCAACCAGCCGCAAAACCTGTTTCTCAATTTGTCGCTAAACCCATTGCACAACCTGCCATCACCAGCATTTCTAGACCGACTTCTAGAACTATTGCCAGAACCACTTCTACATCTGTTTCTCAATCGGTAAGACCGATCGCAAGACCGCAACACATTCGACTTAACACCGTTAGCAAAACCTCCCGCACTGGGAATCGTACGGGGAATCGTCGGCGCTACACCCTCACCTACCTCTACTCACTCCTGCAACAAACCATTCAACAACTCATCCCCATCCCCAAAGGTGAAAGCGCAATTCTCTTCGATGCCTTTTGCTGGACCCTCAGCGCGATCGGCGTCCGCATGTCCTGCCAACTACTGACCACCCTCCTCCCCATTCTCACCCTTCCAGTCAACCTTCTCCTTCTCCTCCCCGCCCTCCTCGCCACCTACCTCGCCTTCTGCATCCCAAAATCCAGCTCCGCCGCCGTCTACCGCTGTCTACTCATCACCCTAGGCTTCTTCATCGGCGGCAAACTCTAAATCCCTTCTCAATTCTCAATTCCCCATTCCCCATTCCCAAACCCCTAGGAGGTCCCCATGCAAACACCCTATGCCCCTAATCAATTCAACACCCTCTCAACCCTTCCCCGCACAGGACTCAAAGCCCTCTTCCTCTGCGCCATTCTCTTTCTCGTCTTCGCCCTTTATAAAGATCTTCCCAGCCGTCAGCAAGCCACTGCCCCTGACTTAGGCTGCAAAGGCAATCCCAACAGCCCAGCCCTTTCCCCTCAACAACTCCAAACCCTCAAAAAAACAGCCCCCGGCACCCCAAAATCAGCCCTCGCACTTCCCGCCGCTTACTGCCCATTGCCCACAGTCGTCGTCCGAGCCGGAACGATCGCCAGTCGTGACGCCTTCCGGATTGCGGCGACGGATAGTCCTAATGGGCAACCAAGCTGGGGAATCGCCATGTATGAAAGCAATCGATTTGCGGGATTTCGGATCTTAAACGAATAGCAAACGAATAGCAGCGATCGCAACTTATTGATTAACGTTAGACATAATGCTGAAAAACCAAATAGTCCATCTCATCATTATCACTGGAACGATCGCAGCAACGCTGTTCCTAAAGGGCTGTCAAAACAAACCAACTATCACCAAAGCCCCAGATTTACATCAGAAATGGGAACTTCAGGCAGGCGATCGGATTGCAGGATATGAAATCATCAGTGGCCTTGGAGATCTGTCCTTAGAGCTTCAAGGCAAAGCCATCTACGCCCCCGCCAAAGGCAAAACCACCATGGATAATCGCCATTGTCTCTACTTCGACTCCCCCGAAATCCCCAACTACCTCTTTCGCCTCTGTGGTTTGCAAAATCCCACCCCTGGAAATCTCCAAAAGGGCGACGAAATCGGAAAAGCCCAACAACTTCAATTTGCCACCCTGCGCCAACATCCCAGCGGCAAATGGGCGATCGTCGAACCCTCAAAACAAATCCTTGAAAAACTCCTAAAAAGCTCCTAGATGAATCAATGAATCGATTTCGCAAATACGTCATGGCAGGCTTGGGATTAGCGATCGCAATTCCCACCAGTTTTCCGATCCTATTCTCGCCCTCCAGCTCAGCAACCCAACGCTCCACAAAATCTACGACCCAAACGCATCTCGCGCGCGATACTCGTCCTGTTAATCTCCCCAGCACGATCGCCCTAGAATTTGGCGTAGACAATCCCGACATCAACCCAAATCCATTTAACGCTATTCCCAGCATTCCCAGCGATGTTCCCGCCAGCATTCCCTCTGAACCCATCAAGAATGCGTCCGAAATCTTTCAAGGTGGTGCAAACTCGCTCGTTGCGCGTGCTGTAGGCAGTGCGGAAGGCACCCGTCGCCCCGACGGCAGTAAGAATTCGGCTTACTACGGCCATCGAGATCCGGGCAATGCCAAATGGAATCTCGGCAGTTTTTCCTATCAACATGACGCCCGATCGCCCGAAGACGCCGACCAACGCCAACTCAACCGCCTCCAAACCCAAGACAAAATGCTCCAGCAAAAAGCAGCAGCCCAAGGATTAACGCTCACTTTAGAAGAACGCATGAATGGTTTGGATCTAGCAAACCAAGCGCCTCTTGCAGCCCTCGATCGCGGGGGCTACATTGATCGACTCAAGGAAGCCCGCGATCGGGGACTGCGAGGCAATGAAGCCATCCTCGTCGCCCGCGTCAATTCCTACCGCGAACCCAGCACTAATCTCTGGGATGCACCGGGATTGGGCAACAACGAAGCTGATATTCGTCATGATCAAGCCCGCCGAATGGATGCTGTAGCAGATGCCCTTGCGATCGCCGCTCGTTAACTGCCTTTGATTACACGCCTGATTGGCATTTAGTTCTGCACCTCCAGTAATTTCAGAACCTTCTGAGCTTCATCGTTGCGTCCTCGGGAAACAAGTAGGTCAGCAAGTTCTTGGTAAATTTCAGAAACGTTCTTAACATAGGACGCTTGGATGTCAGGAGGAAGTAACCGATTATCTTGACGAATGGATTCAATGACGTTAACCGATTGCTGATAGAAGTCGATCGCTGAGTCAAGCTGGTTTTGCTTTTTCAGTATGTCCCCAATCCTACTGAGTGCAATGCTCTCACTATCACGCTCTTTGATTTCACGAGCGATCGCTAAGGATTGTTTGTAATATTCAATTGCTTTGTAATAGTCTTTGAGATTACCGTATGCAGCTCCCAAATTCCCCAACGCACTCCCTACGCTGCCTCGACCTCCAATTTCACGGGTAATCACCAAGCCTTGTTCATAGTACTCAATTGCTTTGAGGTAGTTATCGAGATTATTATATGCAGCTCCTAAATTTGCTAGAGCCTTTCCTTCACTCTGTCGATCTTTAATTTCACGAGCGATTGTTAAATGTTGTTCCTGATATTCGATCGCTTTAGGATAGTTCCCGAGATAATGATATGTAGCTCCAAGATTCCCCAGAGACTTTCCTTCACTTTGTCGGTCTTTGACTTCACGGGCAATCGTTAACACTTGTTCGTAATATTCAATCGCTTTGGGATAATTCCCGAGATTGCTGTATACAGTTCCTAAATTCCCCAATACATCACCTTCACCTTTTCGATATCTAATTTCACGAGCGATTTCTAAGGATTTTTCAAGATACTCGATCGCTTTGGGATAATTAATAAGCTTACGGTTTATAACCCCCAAATTCATCAGCGAAGCACTTTCACCTTTTCGGTCTTTGATGTCACGGGCAATCATTAAATGTTGTTCGGAATACTTGAACGCTTCGAGATATTTGCCGAGAGAAAGGGATGCATTCCCCAAAAGTCCCAGAACCTTTCCTTCACCTTTTCGGTCTTTGATTTCACGATAGAGAGGGAGTGCTTGTTGTAAAGATTGAACTGCCGACGTGAATTGGCTAATTTTGTGTTGCTCACTACCCTGCTGAAAAAGTCGTTCAGCTTCGCTAGCTCGAAGAGCATCAGCTTCCTTCTTCTTTCCCTCCACCGTTTGAGCAACTACCGCATCAGGAAAAACAATTGCACTCACGATCGGAGTCGCCAATCCTAAAACGATCGCAAATGTAGATGCAAAGAGCTTCGATCGCATATCTAAATTCCTTTAACTAATAATGTCTAGTTCTTAAGCAGTGCAGCATAGGTCAAGTCTAAAGTAAATCTATGGAAGAAGCCGCTGATCGATCGAAATTTGCTAGATTCCGATCGCATATTCAGTCATTTTTCGGATAAATGGCGTATGAAATCCAATCACAATATCTTGCTTAGGAATCCCCAACTGAACGAGTTCTTCCGCAAAATCAATCTCTGTCCCGTTGTGCTGAATCCAGATTTTCCCATTAATAACATCCATCTGAGTAACACAGCCATAGATTCGCCGTTGTCCATTGTTCAATGACCTCCGATTCTGGGTTGTAAACGAATATCTTTAACACTTGCTCACGAATAATGTCTGAGTAAATTCAAGGATTTTGACCATTTCCTACAGATCCTCACTCTCCCGAATAGCCTTCAAAACTCGCAACAAAACCAAAGCCCGATCGATATCCAAAAGATTTAGCTCGGGCAACAGTTGGTAAGTCTGCTGCGATCGTAATTCATTCATGATCAATCTTGTGAAGTAGTAGCTAATTCCATTCGTGGCTAATCCCCATACCGATCGCTGCTGCGATAACGATCGTGAAGCATAGGTTAAAAGCTGAGGCAATCCATTTAGCGCATCAACCTGGCTATTTTTCGACTCCACCACCAGAATCCACAACGGTGTTGTCGAAGCTCGTCGGGCAGCGAGCAGGTCCAGGCGACCTGTAATCGTTGTATCCTCATCCACGATCGAAATATCTGCGATCGCCTGCTCTAAACTCAACTGAATGGGACTACGATAGAACCCCGCGAGTCTTAACAAGGGCGCTAGCACAAGCATCTGCACCTGTCCTTCTAAGACCTTCCCAGCTTGCCAATACGCCTGAAAATCAATCCGAATTTGCTCCACTTCCGCCATTTCCCAATCCGTCAACTCAGGTAAGTCCAGCACCTCCCTGTACCGAACCCGCTGCAAACTCGGCTGCAAATTCAATAATTGATGCACTTCATCGATGGCTAGATTTCTTGTCATTCGAATCCAGGATTGTTTTTTGTCTGGCTTGCATGGTCGATCGTCCCTTCGTAAAATATTGTAAACTATTAGTATCCTCACTCTCATCATGCCCCATGAACTCTACTTCAACACCTCCCACGCCTCCCGAAGCTGAAGCAACGAAACCCTCCGAACCCGAAAAAATTCTCTGCCAACATTGCCAACGCACAGCCACCAATGGCATTAAATGTCAGGGAATCTGTGTAGCAGACAGTGATTATTAGTTTTTGAATGCCCGATTAAAACGGCTTGAATAATTGTTGATTCAACGTCTATCAGAAGTTTACCAGCCGCCTTTAATCCATGGATATCCTGACAGCCCTGCGCCAAGACTACGATCGCTTCCCTCAAGACCAAACCTATAGTCTCTACAGTGAAGACGTCTTTTTCAAAGATCCCATGACGGAGTTTCGGGGGGTGAAAAAATACCAAGAGATGATTGGCCTGATCGATCGGTTTTTCAAATCTCCCCAGCTTGACCTCCACGATATCCAACAAACCGAAAATCAAATCCGCACCGACTGGACACTCAGTTGGACAACGCCCCTGCCCTGGAAACCGAGAATTTCGATTTCTGGCTGGAGCGAACTCACCTTGGACGACGACGGATTGATCAACCAGCATCTGGACTATTGGCACTGCAAACCCTGGAATGTTCTCCAGCAACATCTTCCGGGGTTTAAATCGGGAGTGAGGTAGCGATCGTCTGATCAGCGAAATGACGGGCTAGATGTGGCACAATGGAGATAAGTTAAAAAATGTAAACACTCTTAAGACCCAAGGATTGCGGCACATGCGTGTAATTTTGATGACAGGAAAAGGCGGCGTGGGGAAAACCTCCGTTGCAGCCGCAACAGGTCTCCGCTGTGCCGAGTTAGGTTACAAAACCCTCGTCCTCAGCACCGACCCGGCCCACTCCCTCGCCGATAGCTACGACATGGAACTCGGCCATGAACCTAAGGAAGTCCGCCCGAACCTCTGGGGCGCAGAACTGGATGCACTGATGGAGCTGGAAGGCAACTGGGGTGCGGTCAAACGCTACATCACCCAAGTCCTGCAAGCCCGTGGACTCGAAGGGGTTCAAGCTGAGGAATTGGCCATTCTTCCGGGGATGGATGAAATTTTTGGTCTCGTGCGGATGAAGCGGCACTATGACGAAGGCGTTTATGACGTGCTGATTATTGACTCCGCGCCGACGGGAACGGCCTTGCGGCTGCTGAGTCTGCCGGAGGTCGGCGGCTGGTACATGCGGAAGCTGTACAAACCATTCCAAGGACTTTCCATGGCCTTGCGCCCGTTGGTGGAACCTGTGTTTAGACCGATCGCAGGCTTCTCCCTGCCGAATAAAGAAGTGATGGACGCGCCCTACGAGTTCTATGAGCAGATCGAAGCGCTGCAAAAGGTTTTGATCGACCCGACCAAAACTTCTGTGCGCCTGGTGATGAACCCAGAAAAAATGGTCATCAAAGAATCTCTGCGTGCCCATGCCTACTTGAGCCTGTACAACGTCGCCACCGACATGGTGATCGCCAACCGGATTATTCCCGACAGCGTCCAGGATCCGTTCTTCCAGCGTTGGAAGGATAACCAACAGCAGCATAAAGGCGAGATCCACGAGAACTTCCATCCGTTGCCCATTAAGGAAGTGCCTTTGTACTCCGAGGAAATGTGTGGGTTGGCGGCACTCGATCGCTTGAAAGAGACGCTGTACCACGGCACCGAAGACCCCACCGAGGTCTACCACAAGGAAGTCACCCTCCGCGTGGTCCCCGTGGAAAATCAGCAGTACAGCCTGGAGATCTACCTTCCCGGCATCGAGAAAAACCAGATCAACCTGAGCAAGAGCGGCGACGAGTTGAACATCACGATCGGCAACCACCGCCGCAACATGGTCTTACCCCAGGCTCTCGCGGCCTTACAACCCTCGGGCGCAAAAATGGAAGATGATTATCTGAAAATCCGTTTTGCCGATCCGGCCCGGGTTTGATGAGTTGATTTAGGGCAGGGCGCGGGATACGCGCCCAAATATCCATCAAAAAAGCGGGACGATCGATCGTCCCGCTTTTTTGATCTGGATCAACTCCAGATTTCAAACCCAACCTAGGAATCAAACTGATTCGATCGGCGGTACTGCAAATAAGCTGCAAAGAACAACCCACCCAACGTAATGGGAATCATGCCCATAACAATGCCCAACAAAATCGGTTCAACCATGGTGTTTGCTCCTCGGGTTCGCCACCCATAAACAGAGTAGGCGGTATAAAAATTATGATGTGTTCCATAATCTTAATCGTTTTTGAGGGCCGATCGTCCTAAAAACTCGAAAAATAACCGAACCCACCACCCCCAAATCGCACCAAGCTCCTGAAATCAACAGATTTAGCTCTAGCGCAGAGGGTCAAGAGTTTGTTAAAGTTTGTATAGGAATGCCCAGAGCCTTCAACCTTATAACAACCAAAGTTTTATACAGCAAATCCCTTGAATGACCCTTTGAACGCTTCTACAGAATTTTCCTCCAGGATTACCGCAGTAGTCTTGACCCTTGTCATTGGCGCTACGGCAGTCTTACTCATGGGAAGCTATGGATTTCGATCGGCGGATCCCTACACCGAAAAGGTCCTCACCCGCGTCGGCAACCAGATTCAAGGCCACGCCATCTTTCAAATCAACTGCGCCACCTGCCATGGACTCTTCGCCGATGGCAAAGTCGGACCCAGCCTGAAGTCTGTCGCAAGCCGCAAGTCCCGATCGGCCCTCATCGAACAGGTGATCAGCGGCAAAACCCCGCCCATGCCTCAGTTTCAGCCCAGTCCGCAAGAAATGGCTGACCTTCTGAGCTACCTCGAAAGTCTCTAAGAACCCCGTTTGTAGCTAAAGACTTTAGCAAGCGGTCCACAGAGTGCGATTATGGATTAGAGCAACTCCGGGCGATCTCCGGACGATCGGAGCCTTGCCGTTTTTAACGTCTATGTTTTAACAGTTATGTATAGCAATGATGAGTTAAGCGTGCTGGACTTCGAGACGGAGCTAGATGATCCGCTCGATCGCATTGCGCCCTTAACAGAACTCGAAACACCTAAGCCGGATCCAGATGAAATGCTGGCACTCCTCACCTCCACAGAGGTCCAAGATCGGACTCAGGGTGCGCGGGCATTTTGTGAAATCAAGGACGATCGGGCGATTCCCCATTTAATTCGGTTGTTAAAAGACGATTGCGGCCTAGTCCGGATCAGCGCCGCCTATGGACTCGGTCGTAACACCAGCCCCGACGCCCTAGAACCCTTACTGCTGCGCTACAACCAAGACTGGAACGGCTACGTCCGTAAAGGCGTGGTTTGGGCGTTAGGAAACCATCGCGATCGGCGGGCCATTCCCACCCTCGTCGATGCCATGCGAAACGATATTTCTGCCGTACGGCTTTGGGCAGCGAGTGCCTTGGCGCAGTTGGCGACGCTGGGGTATGAGGCGACGATCGTAGCCATTCCACCATTGATTGAAGGCTTACGGCGGGATGGGGTTTCTGCGGTGCGGAGTAATTGTGCTTGGGCCGTGGGCGAACTCTGCCGCGAACTGCCCTCAAACGTAATCTATGCTACTGCGGTTGATGCCTTGATTGAAGCCTTTGCCGAAGATATCGATATTAGCGTCCGCGAAGATGCCAAGACCGCAATGCTGAAGCTGGGCGATACGCGAGGACTACAGGTGATTGAGGAACTGGAATTGGAAGGTTGGGGACTGTAGCGTCATCTCTGGCGAACCGCCCCCAACCCCAATTCTGGGGGCTTCGGAGTCATGTTCCCCCAAAGTTGGGGGCTAGGGGGCGGTTCGTCAGTGGGTATTACTTCCCGTAGATTCCTAAACCCCGATCGGTTCTGCCGCTCCAATCACAAACTCCAATCGTTCCGTATCCCCGACCTTCACCAAAATCTGATCGCCTTCTTTGCACTCACCCTTCAAAATCAGTTTTGCAAGGTAAGTGTCGAGTTCACGTTGGATGACTCGCTTGAGGGGTCTTGCGCCATAGACCGGATCGTAGCCCGCTTCGGCAATGAAATCGATCGCGGATTCTTCCATGATCAAGGTCATTGATTTTGCACTCAGACGTTTGGTGAGCGATTTTAGGCGGAGTTGGACGATGCCGCGAATTTCGGACTGGCTGAGGGCGTGGAAAATAATGGTTTCGTCAATGCGATTGAGAAACTCAGGGCGGAAACTCGATCGTAGGGTTTCAAGCACCCGCGATCGCATCTCTTCATACCGATTTTCATCGCCGACCACATCCAAAATGTATTGCGATCCGAGATTACTGGTCATGATGATAATCGTGTTTTTAAAGTCCACGGTGCGACCTTGGGAATCCGTGACACGGCCATCGTCGAGGATTTGTAGCATGACGTTGAAAACATCGGGATGGGCTTTCTCGATTTCATCAAAGAGGATGACGGAATAGGGGCGACGACGAACGGCTTCCGTCAATTGTCCCCCTTCATCAAAACCAATGTATCCCGGTGGTGCGCCAATCAATCGCGAAACAGATTGCTTCTCCATGTACTCAGACATGTCAATCCGCACCATGGATTCTTCCGTGTCGAAGAGGTAATTGGCTAAGGCTTTGGCCAGTTCCGTTTTGCCGACGCCTGTAGGACCGAGGAAAATGAAGGAGGCGATCGGACGGTTCGGGTCGCCAAGTCCTGCGCGCGATCGGAGAATGGAGTCCGCAACGGCTTGCACCGCTTCGTTTTGGCCGATGACCCGATCGTGCAACTCAGTTTCTAAATTCAACAGTTTTTCCATTTCTGAAGCAATCAGTTTAGTAATTGGGATTCCGGTCCATTTACTGATTACTTTAGAAATATCAGTTCTGGTCACTTCTTCTCGTAAAAGTGATTTCCCAGATGTTTGTACGGTATTAAGTCGATCTTGAAATGCCTGAAGTTCATTTTGTAATTTAGGAAGTTCACCATATTCAATAAGTGCGGCTTCATTGAGGTCATAGGATGAGGTTTGTGGATTTTTGACGATTTCCAGTCTTGTTTTTAGATTATTTTGTCTTTCTTTTAATGACTGAAATTTCTCTCCTAATGTTTTTTCAAACTCCCACTGCTCCTCAAGACCTTGTAGTTCTCGACCACAGTCTTGGGACTCTCTCTCTAGAACCTCTCTTCTATTCACAGACGCTGAATCTGTCGCATTTTGAAGAGAGACTATTTCCATTTTAGCCTGCACGATTCTACGCTCGATCGACTCGATCGCTTCTGGTTTAGAGGTCTTCTCCATATTCAGGCTTGAGGCGGCTTCATCAATTAAGTCAATCGCCTTGTCCGGTAAGAATCGATCGCTAATATAACGAGCCGATAGGACTGCAGCTTCTACTAAGGCATCATCATTGATCGTTACTTTATGATGTTTTTCATACCGCTCTTTTAAGCCACGCAGAATTGAAATGGTATCTTCTACAGTCGGTTGATCGACATAAACTTGCTGAAAACGTCGCTCTAGAGCAGCATCCTTTTCAATGTGCTTACGATATTCATCTAATGTTGTCGCGCCAATACAAGATAACTCACCTCTAGCTAGCATTGGTTTTAACAAATTCCCCGCATCCATAGATCCCTGCGATGCTCCTGCACCGACAACGGTATGAATTTCATCAATGAAGAGAATGATTTTCCCTTGGGCATCAGACACTTCTTTTAAGACAGCTTTGAGGCGTTCTTCAAATTCCCCTCGATACTTTGCCCCTGCAATCAATGCTCCCATATCTAAAGAGAATAAAGTTCTTTCTTTTAATGACTCAGGTACGTCACCTTTAACAATACGTTGCGCTAATCCCTCAGCGATTGCCGTTTTCCCGACACCCGGTTCTCCGATTAGAATAGGATTATTTTTGGTTCTACGTGACAGAATTTGAATCGTACGGCGAATTTCGTCATCGCGACCGATTACAGGATCGAGGATTCCATCATGAGCATATTTGGTCAGATCTCGACCGTATTTTTCAAGAACTTCGTATTTGTTTTCAGGAGTTTGGTCGGTCACTTTTTGATTGCCTCGGATTTGGTCGATCGCGGTTTTGAGTTGGGTTTCGGTCAGCTTCGATTCGGCGAGCAGGGCTTTACCAAACCTGCCGTCTTGGGCATAACCCAGAAGAATATGTTCGACGGAGATAAAAGCATCGTCGTACCCCTTGCGAAATTTTTCAGCCCGATCGAGTAAGCTGTCTGCCGATCGTCCGAAGTAGACGCTGGAGTTACTGCCAGAGACTTTGGGTTGTTTGGCAATGAAGGTGGCAGCCCGATCGCGCCATTGACTCACGGAGACGTTGAGTTTTCCCAGGACATTGCTCACGAGTCCGTCCTGCTCTAGGAGGGCGCTGAGCAGATGTTCCGATTCGATCTGCTGCTGCTGGGCGGCTTTGGCCACGTCAGGGGTGCGGGCGATCGCCTCCCAGGCTTTTTCGGTGAATTGGTTAGGGTTGTTGGGTTGCATGACGATCTCCCTGCTTGATCTTGCACACTTGTCTTGCACACTATTGTAGAGAATCACAGGGATTTAGCGCGATCGGGTCTCCGAAGGAAATGATTACTGGTTGCCGAAGGATTTAAACCTGAGGAATGATTGAATAACACCGATCGCCCTGGCGAGTCAATTTATGGATCTGATGAAATCCCCATTCAGTTCAAGCTCGAAATTGTTCGAGGATGTAGATCACGGCACTGCAGAACGGAACATGGTTTCCGTCAGCATCGAGGTTCTTGTAAGCTTCAATGAGAAGCTTGAGTTCGTCGTCACTGAATGTTTCGATGTCTTGGAGAATGCCGTCGATCGCCCGTTCGCGGCCTCGCTTGAGTTGCAGATGGTTGAGGGCGAGTTTTTCGATCGTGGTCTGGGCGGCTAGGGCTTTGGTTTGGTCTTGTGTTGGTAGGATATCGCCTTGTCCGGTGTAGCGGAAATAGGTCGCACAATCGGGTTGCAAGGGCGAGACGGTAAGCGTTGCGTCGTACCAAGCGCCCTTTTGCTGGCCACAGAACTCTTGCGATCGTTTGGCAATCGGATCTGAGGTTTCAGTTTCTTCCGTATATCCAGGACAGGATGCTAAAAAGTTGGTATAACTCAGCGCCAATTCAGGAAATGAGGTTCTGGGTTGAAAGTGTTCGATGTGGCTCTCGTCTTTGGCGATGCGTTGTCCGCAATAACAACAAACATAGCCCTGCTCGATCAAGAGCGATCGATGCACCTCAAGTTTCTCAGGCTTTTGAAAATTATTCCAATTGGGTTTCCATTCAGAACTAGCCTGCTGCTTCCATGCAATAAAACTCGCAGGCTCCTCATTTTTACGAATAAACTTCATCGTCCAAGAATCTCTCTACGTCGAATCAATACATCAGCTTTTGCAAATTCCGGTTCATCCAAGCCCATCAAATGCTCTAAATGATTCTTCACTTGTTTGGCTTGGTCCAGTTCGCCATTTTCAATCAGTTCAAAGAGATCTTGAAGTTGAGTTTTAATGGCTTCTGGCCGATCGGACACGCCCATTAGGTCTTCTAGAATTTGATTGCTATCTCGCCCAAACGAATGATCGGGATGTTCTACAATCACGCCTGAGTCAGTAGATTTCAGGATAAAAATACTTTCAGGCTGAACGTCACTGACAATTTGCGGTGAATGCGTCGCCACGATGAATTGGCAATTCGGAAAGGTCTCCGTGAGCTTCGGAATGATGCCTCTCTGCCATTTTGGATGCAAGTGCAGTTCCAACTCGTCAATCAAAATCACCCCTTCTCCCTGCAGTGGATCGTCCAATCCAGGATTTGCGATCGAAAGTCTCCTAGCAATATCCCCGACCATCGCCAAAAGGCATTTCTCACCGTCAGACAACTGATTAACGAGGAGTTCTCGATCGCCTTTTGTGACGGTCATGCGAAGGGTGGGCGATCGACGCACCCGAAGATCAGTAAAGCCATTGAGAAATGCCGGAAGAGCTTTTCTGACTGCACCTAGTTGTTGATCTCGATAGTCGCCGTTGTCTCTTCTAGACTCATTTTCAAGATCTTCAACGACTCTAAACCAACGAAAAAACTCAGGAAATCCGGCATTATTCGTCCCCGAAATCCCGTCATAGGAATCTAACTGACTCAGGTAGGGATTGACAGGAATCTCTAATGGAACATTTGCAACAACTCGATGAGTTGCATAGTACGCAAGCAGTGGAATATTTAAATTAGAATTCTCTAAAAGATTGGATTGCAAGTTAGCAACAAAGGTTCCCAATTGCTCCCAGTCATCAGTTGCAGTTTGAATAGGTAAGTTGCGAGTCTTTTTGTCTGACCATTGGAGGGCATGACTATTGAACAAAATATTTAGAGATATAGATGAAGAATTAGTGCCATTACTTACATCAATATCAGTCATTCTTCTTATCTTTGAATTCCCTGTAGCTTGTGAATAAATTTGATTCAACGTCATTTTTTGGAAATTTTTACGTAAACCATCATTATCTTTCCATGCTATTTGATAGTTTATCTGTGACAGTGCGCTGATTCTTGAAAAAAGAACTGATAGGGCATCTAGTATTGTCGATTTCCCAACGCCATTTACACCTAAAAATACGGATACTTTAGGATGAAATTTTAAATCTAAACGATCGATTCCACGAAACGACCGCAATTGTAATTCTTTAACTTGTGTGACCACGAGGGAAGGACCTCAAGCTCGACGGTCCTTCATTATAGCCAATTTCATCGCCGGAACGATCGGGATTCTGAGGAACGGTAGCGAAGATACTTACCAGGGATTGCCGACTAGAGTAAACGCTGCCCAGAAATAGGGATGGGTGAACTTTCTATTGCTGTCTGTATTTGCTTCAGGAAGCACGATCGGTCCCGTCTGATTGACACCCAGAAGCTGATTGTCCTGGATTTTGACGGTGCCGCGAATCATCGCTAGTTGGGATTGTCGAAGGGCATCTGTGATGGTGGCTGATTGGGAAAGGCCCTCATAGAACTTGCTCATTAGACTCATGGTCGCGGTGTCATTGACAGACCAAAGAGAGGCGATCGTGGTTTTGACCCCTGTTTTGATCGCGAGACCTGCAAAGCCTAGCTCTGATTCGTGATCACCGACGGCTGTTTTACAAGCGCTGAGAACAAGGAGATCGAGTCCGGGGCGATTCCAATCTAGATCTTTCATTTGGCCCATTTGAAGACGATCGTTCCAGAGTTGAATATAAGCATCTTTGGGTTGGCCGGAGATGAAGTTGGCGTGGGTGGCGAGGTGAAGAATGCGAAAGTTTTGGTCTTTTCTGATGACTTGTAAGGTGCTGCGAGTGGCACGATCGTCTAGGTACTGGGTGTTTTTGCCCCATATCTTGGCAATGGTCTTGAGTTCCGTTTCGACCATGGGTAGGGCGGTTTGGTTTTGCGTCATTTTGGAAATGCCAACCATCAGGAGGGGTGCATTTTTTAGACTGTTGTAGCTTCCGATTTGAGTAAGGCTGAGGCTGGGCATCAGGGCAAGGCTATAGTTTTCAATCAGAAACCCTTTGCCATCATGGAGGGCGGCAAAGGGCACACTCCGCAGTCCGGATTCGGCCAGAAAGACGAGGTTGGTAATGTTTTGTTTTTTTAGATCGGCGTTTAGGGGTTCGATGATGGTTTTGTAGAGGGATTGGGCGGTGGGGAGATAGCTGGTCGTGTGGGTGCGGATTGGATTGGTGACTTCGCGGCGGAATTGGCTGACTTGCGCCATGAATTGGGTGTAGTTAATGGGGATGCGGCGGCGAAAGTTACCTCGGGCCGTCATGACGGTGAATTCTAAGGTGTCGTTCAGAGCCTCTTTATCGCCGGGTTTTGAGCCAGGAGAAATCGATCGTTGGGTCCGTAAATAGATTAATGCCGGACGTTCGCCTGTTTTTTGTTCAACTTCGCGGAGCAAGGTCCCATCCAAACTTTCCGATAGATTGAGATTGGGGATTTCTCCTTTGAAGTCATCCGCAAAGTTCCCATCGATCGTCAAGATCGCCGGGAGAGAAACATTAGTCCGACCCGATGAGCCAGTAGATCCTGAGTTTGGTGAATTTGCAGGGTTAGTCGCATCTGTGCTGGTAGTTTCGGATGTAGATTCTGTGCTGCCTGCTGTTGGTGCTGTGCCTGATGTTGATTCTGTGCCTGATGTGGATTCTGTGGTACCTGCTGTTGGTGCTGTGCCTGTTGTTGGTTCTGTGCTGCCTGTTGTTGGTTCTGTACTGCCTGTTGTTGGTTCTGTACTGCCTGTTGTTGGTTCTGTGCTGCCTGTTGTTGGTTCTGTGCTGCCTGTTGTTGGTGCTGATTTAATACTTTCACTGGTAGTGGTCCCAGTGGATTCTCCAACGGGATTACTGACGACAGAAACCAGATTAGTGGTGGAGCTGTTATCGCCGCCGCTAGGGCTTGATGTGACTTCAGAGGCAGTGATGAGATCGATCGGAATATCAGAGAAATTATTCAGGGTAAAATCAGCCGTTTCTGTAATTCCTGGGACACGGCCTTGTGCGATAAATGCGCCTTCTTGATCATTCGCTGTCAGGACGATCGTGGCATTACCATTGGCATCTGTAACGGCTGAATGGGTGGTGGTATTCGTTCCGAAAGTCCCACTCGCTCCTGCATTAGGAACGGTAAAGCTAACACTGCTATTAGGAACTGGATTCCCATATTGATCGGTGACGGTCACAACTAACGCATTAGCAAAGTTAGTCCTGATAACAGCCACTTGATTAGAACCGGAGGTGGCGGTGATGTTTTTGGGGCTATCTGCGAGATTGGTCAGGGCAAACTCTGCGGTACCCGTAACGCCAGTTACTCGGCCTTGTGCGGTAAATGAGCCTGATTTTGTATTGGCTTTAAGGGCGATCGTTGCAATTCCATTGGCATTGGTAATTGCACTATTATTCGTCAAGATTCCGCTGGCTCCGACAGTGGGAACGGCAAAGGTGACGGTGCTATTGGCGATCGGATTGCCAAACCGATCGCTGACCGTGGCAACTAAGTTATTTTCAAAGTTTTGGTTCACCACGGTGCTTTGACCGGAACCGGATGTGGTTGTGATAGTGTTTGCGATATCAGCGAGATTGGTCAGGGCAAAGTCTGCGGTGCCCGTAACGCCTGCTACGCTGCCTTTTGTTGTAAACAATCCTGCTTTTGTGTTGGCTTTGATACCGATCGTGGCGACGCCGTTGCTATCGGTTATGGCGGTGGTATTGCTCAACGTCCCACTCGCTCCAGACCCTGGAACCGTAAAGGTAACAGTGCTATTCGCGATCGGATTACCAAACCGATCGCTAACGGTGGCAACTAAAGGATTAGTAAAATTTTGGTCAACGACTGCGCTTTGATTCGAACCCGATGTGGTGACTATGTTCGGAACATCAGCAAGGTTGGTTAATTCAAAATCTACGGTATTTGCCACGCCTGCCACACTACTTTTTGCCGTAAATGATCCCGCTTTTGTATTGGCTTTGATGCCGATCGAGGCCACACCATTGGCATCTGTGATGGCTGAAGGATTGAGAATTCCGCTGGCTCCTGTCCCCGGAACGGTGAAATTCACCGTGCTATTGGGGACGCGGTTTCCATATTGGTCCGTGACGGTGACGACTAAACTATTCGCGAAGTTTTGGTCAACCACTGTGCTTTGATTCGAACCCGATGTCAGGGCGATCGCATTAGCCACATCAGCACTATTGGTTAAGTTGAAGTCTGCAATTCCTACGACTCCAGCGGCGTTAGCACTAATCGTATAGTTACCTGCTTTAGTATTGGCAGTAGCGATCGTACTTGCGTTTCCAGCATCATTAGTCACAGCAGTAGCATTACTGATACTTGCTGTGGCCATTGTGGCAGGTGTTGTAAATTGGACGACACCACCTGCTACAGGTTCGAGCGGATGATTTGCGACGACTTTGGCGGTCAGTACGGTGGAGAAGGGGGTTCCCACTGTTGCGCTTTGTGGGGTTCCGGCGGCAGCGGTGATGGTAAAACCTTGGGATTCAACTGCGCCAATGTCGGATGTGCCAACTCGTGCATAGCCTCGCTGATCCAATGTGCTTCCCGCAGCATTCCCAGTATTAATGGCAACGCTGCCTAGCAGTAACGCATGGGTTTGCGTAAGTCCGCCATAGTTCCCGAGAGGGGTGAGAATTTTGTTGAGGGGTGTGGTGGGAATGATATCCGTAGCAACGGTGGTTACATTAGAAAGGCCACTACTGCCGTTATAGCCAAATAGGTTATGGCCATTGGAGGTAATGGTCGCGCTCGTGAAGATTTCGCGTCCATTTCCTGAGTTATTTCCGGCGACGATACTGTTGTCGATCGAGAACGTACCATAACCATTGTTATAAATCCCACCGCCGCCAAGAGATGCAGAATTATTACTCAATGTACTATTTCGGAGCGTCAAGCTTCCACCCCCCGCATTGCGGAGTCCAGCACCTAATTGCGCGGAATTACCACTCAATGTGCTGTTAGTGATGGTGGCAGTATTGTGATTGAAAATCGCACCGCCCTGACCCAATGTTGTATTGGCTGTGAAGGTGCTGTTGTTGACGATCAAGTTACCATAGTTACTAATACCCGCAGCCGTAGCACTCGTGTTTCCACGAATCGTGCTGTTGTTGACGATCATCAATCCATCGTTCGAGAGGGCACCGCCCTGAATGTTGGCACTATTACCCGTTAAGAGACTGTTGCTAACCGTGAGTTGCCCCAGATTATAGGCCGCACCGCCGCCGTTACCAAAGGCCCGACCATTGACGATCGACATGGCATCCAATGTCACGGTCCGTCCAGGGCTAACGTTAAATACCTGAACACTACTATTACCACTGACCGTCGTACTCCCCGCTCCAGCTCCACGGACCATCACATTTTTATTAATCCAAACGGTATTTGCCAACGTGTAGGTTGCTGCTGCAAGATTGACGGTCCCATTCGCTGCTGCAACATCCACACCGTTTTGCACCGTCCCCGTCGCTCCGACATTCACCGTCGTCGCGGTTCCGTTTAATCCTGAACCTGCTTTAAGAACGATCGGCTGATTTAAGTTTGCGGTGGGTGCAGTTAATGTCAAGCTTCCCGTATTAGCATTTGCGCTAGCATTAATCGTCGCATCTACAGTAATGGAGTTAGTTGCTTGTAGATTAACGTTGCTGCCATTGAGTGCAGTAACGATCGTACTTGCATTAATCGTCGAAGCCGCAGCGGGTGAATTAGTTCCGGTGGCGATCGTTCCGGTTCCACCTGATGCCACCACGGTCAGATCCGCTGGATCAATCAACCAAGTCCCGGTTTCCCCCTTGAGTGCCGTGGTCACAACGCTGGCCTTGGGGTCGATCGCGATCGAGGCTTTCCCCGACGTATCCACAAATCCACCATTACCGCCCAGTTCCCCGCCCTTCGCTGAAATCGCCCCTGAAAACGCTAACTGCTGATCCGCATAGGCCACCACAGTTCCGCCGGATTGCACCCCTTTGCCATCGGCATTGACCACGCCTGCAACCGAGGCACTGCCACCTGTTAATTTAATCACACCCTCTTCAACGACAACACCCATTGCACTGGGCACCGATCCGCCTGTGAGTAAGGCTGGAAGCGATAAGGGCGTGGCGATCGGGGCATTGATCAACGTCTTGTCACTTGTCGGCAGATCAAAACTCAACACCGTTCCCGCTTGCCCAATGCGAACCATGGTTTCACCGGGAATGGCGGCGATCGTAATATTGCCACCAGGAGCGACGATCGTTCCTGTATTGACCACTGTTCCCCCGACGAGGGCGATCGATCGCCCCGGTGTCACTGCCAGAGTCCCCGCATTCACCAGACTCCCCGACATCCCGACAAATCCAAAACGGGTGGGGTTTGATGTCAAAATCGCGTAGTTATTAGAACCCACGGCATTAAACCACTGCCCAGTCCCAAAGCCCAGTCCATTGGCGGTCGTCGCGGTAAACGCCGCAGGCACATTCAAACTCGCCTCTTTTCCAAATACAATTCCGGACGGATTGATCAAGTAAAGGTTTGCATTGCTCCCAGACACTTGCAGAAGGCCATTGATCAACGAGGCATTCCCACCCGTCACCCGCCCCAAAATATTAAATGTGTTTGGGGTTGCGATAAAATTTGCGGTCTGTCCTGCATTCACGCCAAACTGCTGAAAACTATGAAATAAATTTCCACCCGCCTGCGTTCCTCCGGTAATGTCTACCCGATTGTTTTGGGTCTTGACCAGCGTTCCTGTACCATCGATCGCAGGCACAATCTGCGCGATCGCCCCCTGCGAACCCAACATCAAAAGCACAGGAAGCAACGAAGCGATGTGACCAGGGAAGACCTTCATGGCAGCAGATTTTTCAGGACGACCCTTTAGTCTTCCCCGATTATCACGGAAAGAGCTATGATAAATGGCTGATTTAGGTGATTTCCAATATCCTACAGCCAATTCTAGAGCCTACCCAAGGTCATGGCGCTCTAGAAGACGATCGGCGTTTTGAGTGAGGGAGATTTGCATGGGAGGTTGCCGTGATTGGACCTGTCAGTAGTTTAGGAATTTTGGTGAAATTCTGCTCGATCGCCCCTCCCCAATTTAGGACACATAGGACTTTGAGCTATAATAAGGAGAAGCTAAAATCTTGAAATTCTTCGAGCGTTCACCATGCAAATTACTCTGGATGTGCCCGATCGAATCGGTGAAAAACTCAAGGCGTTGGGCGATGACCTAAGGTCGGTCGTAGACCATCGGTTGCCGGAGGCGCTCGATCGGATTTTGGACGAATTCTCTTCTGATTCATTTGCTCCATCCCAAGACGAAACCCAAATTCTCGAATTGCTTATCAGTCAACCCAGTCCCGAAAGTATTCTTGCACTGCGTCCCAGCCCAACGTTACAAGCGCGAATGAGTGATCTTCTTGCAAATAGTAAAGCAAACACGATCGATCGTGCAGGTGAAGCGGAACTCGATCGTTATCTAATGCTAGAACATTGGATTCGTCTTGCTAAAGCCAACGCTTATAAACAAATCAATACTACGACATGAGTTACATTTCTCTCGCGTTACGCAAGCAAGTAACCGATCGTGCTGAGTCAAAATGCGAATACTGTAAATTTCCTCAAGCTTTGTCGTTTTTCACGTTTGAGATGGAACACATCATTTCTGAAAAGCATGACGGTGAAACGACTCTGGGTAATCTTGCGCTGGCTTGTCCACCCTGTAATCGGGCTAAAGGTTCAGATTTAGGATCGATCGATCCAGTGACTCAAAAATTGACTCCGTTCTTTCATCCTCGTCTTCAGCAATGGTCTGATCATTTTCGCTTTGAAGGTGTGTCGATCGTTCCACTCACGGCAGAAGAACGAGTGACTACAAAAATTCTTCAATTCAATAGTTCCGATCGAATTTCAGAACGAACTTATTTAATGTAATACCGATCGCTCCTCCCCAGACACTCGGACACGATTACGGGAGTTCTGACCCACGCTGAATACGATAAGGATAACTGGAAAAATGACCCTTACTTTTAATCCTGAGTCTTATACAGATTTATTGGTTCGGTATCAGCCAAAACCGATCGCAACACCGATCGAGTATGAAGCGGCGATCGCATTGGCATCGGATCTTGAACACCGATCGAACGTTACATCGGAGGAGGAGACGTTACTAGAACTTTTAGTGACGTTAATTGAAAAATACGAATCGGACCATGAGCCAGCGATTCCAGTGAGTTCGGGGCGATCGGTCTTGGTTCACTTGATGGATGCACAGGATTTGGAAGCATCAGATTTGGTTGAGATTTTGGGAAATGTTGAGGTTGTAGAACAGATTTTGAATGGGAAAATCTCGATCGATCTGGAACAGGCGCGATCGTTAGCGAACCGTCTCCACGTCGATCCTCAGATCTTTTTATAATTGCCCCTCCCCAATTCCACATTCACAATTCTAAATTCTTCATTCTAAAATCGTTGACAAAGCCTCCCGGAGGGAATCGCAGCGCATCGTTGGCGCAGCCTCCCGGAACGGGAATCGCAGCACTAATTGCAAATGCATCAGTCATCAAGATCTTGTAACAGCTTACGTTTTATGTTTCGTCGGACATGCAAGATTCGTGCAACCTCAAGCGTATCTTGATTAATTCGATAGAAAATGTAATGCTGTCCCATTCGATATCGAAAGTATCCAGCCCTAATCTCATTACAGGGGGTTCCGAGTTGGGGTTTGGTCAGAAGGCGTTCAAAGGCTGCATCTAATGATCGCGCATACTTTTCAAATTGCGGAATTCCCCATTGTCCGAGGGTGAACTCTAAAATTTCACGGTAGTCTTTTTCAGCCTGTCGAGTGAGACGATAACGTGTCATAGTCTCGTCCTAAGCGGATTGTGCGGTGTGAGCGGCGAGGACTTGCGCTTTGATCTCGTCTAGGGTGAGGGCTGAAAATTCTCCTGCATCTGCTTCATCGGCTCCGATCGCGACTTCAGAGCGGAACCATTCCAACAGCTCCGGGGATTCATCATTGCTGAGTTCAGACATCATTCGCTCTAAGGCGACTTCGATAACGGCGGCGGGGTCGCTGTAACCCAAGGTCATGATGCGTTCTAGAAGACGATCGGCGTTTTGGGTGAGGGAGATTTGCATGGGAGGTTGCCGTAATTGGACCTATCAGTAGTTTAGCAATTTTGGTGAAATTTTGCTCGATCGCCCCTCCCCAAATTTCCCATTCACCCTTCTTCATTCCAAAATCGATCGCAGCGCATCGATCGCAGCACCAATTGGCACATCATCAGGCTGTTGCTCGATCCATTGCACTAAAGCGGGGAGAACTTCGATCGACTTTTTACCAAGTTTCCCTAACGCGGATGCCGCTCTAGAACGTATTACAAGATCTATGCGGGAATCATTTTCCTTGAGTAAGTTCAGCAATTCACTCAACACTTCTGGTGATACATTTCCCAACTGAATTAACGCGACTGCGGCATCAACACGCACCCAAGAACTATCATCCTTGAGTAAGCTCAGCAATCCACCCAATACTTCTGGTGACACACTTCTCAACTGAACTAACGCGACTGCGGCATCAGCACGTATCCAAGAAGTATCATCCTTGAGTAAGTTCAGCAATCCACCCAATACTTCTGGCAATGCGCTTCCCAATTTACCTAACGCGACTGCTGCCTTGGCACGAACATTGCGATCATCATCCTTGAGTGCGTTCAGTAATCCACCCTGCACTTCTTGCGAAGCATACCCCAAATCACCTAATACTATTGCCACACAACAGCGAACATCAAAATCATCATCCTTGAGTGCATTCAGCAATAGACTCACCAGTTCTGGCGACGCACTCCCCAACTGAACTAACGCACCTGCTGCTCTGAAACGAACATTGCGATCATCGTCCTTGAGTAAGTTCAGCAATCCACTCAACACTTCTGCCGACGCATTCTTCAACTCACCTAACGCGACTACTGCACCAAAACGAATATCAGAATCATCAGCCTTGAGTAACTTCAGCAATCCACTCAACACTTCTGCCGTCGCATTCTCCAACTCACCTAACGCGACTGCCGCACTCTCACGAACATTAGAATCATCGTCCTTGAGTAACTTCAGCAATTCACTTAACACTTCTACCGACGCATTCCCCAATTTGCCTAGCGATTCTGACGCACTATCACGAACATCAGAATCATCATCCTTGAGCAAGCTCAACAACGTTTCGATCGCCTCTTCCTTGCACCCCAAAGAAGCCTGAAATTCTAGCAGTCGGAACCGATCGATCGCCCCTTCCCCACTTTTCAACCGCTCCCAAACATCCGCTTCAACTGCGGTTTCACCTAATCGCTTAATAATCTCAGCCGACTCTGAGCGGGCTTTACTCCCATTACGTTCACGATCGCCCACCTCGATCGTAACCAATCCATCCAGTATTTCCCCAACCAATCCCTCCGCAACCGTCTTCAATCCCTCCGGATCTTCCGTCAAACACCAACCCGCAAACAACAAATCTCGTTTCAACCACTTTTCATACTCACTCCCCGATCGCAAAACCACCTCGATCGCCCGCGCCGCCCGCTTCTTCTTCAGCTTCGACACCAGCAATAGCAATACCTCCCGCCAATGCGGATCATGCAGATGCGATCGAATATGCTCCTCAATGACTTCATCTTCCCCTTCCTCAAACCGATCGTAAATCTCCTCAGCCGTCAAATACTCCTGAAACGTCTTATGCACAAACGCATAGCGATCCTTCCCCTGCTCATTCAGTAATCCTGTCCGACGTTGAATAAACGACACAAATCGCTTCGCTTCCGCTTTCGCCTCATGAGAGTCACACTTTCTTCGAGCTTTAATCTCCCGCTGTAATTGCCGCATTAACTCATCCGTATCAATTAGCGTTCCCCCATCCGTTTCCCCCGCACTTCCCTGCGTATGAATCCAATACGCCAACTTCTTCAACACATACAGCACATCATCTGGTTTTAAATACTCCAATACTCCATACAGTTTAAGATCTTTCCCACTATCCCAACTTTTTAACAATGTCTCCACCGCACTCTCATACAGCTTAAACCGCCGTCTCGGCAACTCCGCTTGATAGCGATGAATCAACGCAATGATCGTCAACAGCAATGGATTACTCGAAAGCCGTCGAATCCGATCGTTCCCCTTAAACGCCGATCGCAAATCCTCCTTCCGCCGTTTCGCCAACCCCTTGTCCACTTCCCGACTGTCATACCAATGATCAATAAACGTATCGACTTGCCGATCATCAAACGGCTCTAACGTATAGTGCGGAAACGACTCCAAATTAAAAAAGTCCCACCGATACCCCGCCGGACGCGACGTAATCACCGCCGGACAAGCATCATACGAACCCAAAAACGTCTCAATCTGTTCCACGATCGATCGTCGTTGCCCCTCATCCACCACCTCATCCAACCCATCCAACAAAATCAACGCCCGACCCCGCTCCAACCAATGCTCAAAAAATCCGATCGGCAACGCCTTCACCGACAGACTCTCCTCCGCATACCACTGCAAATACTTCAACACCCCCAACTCCGGCTTCAGCACCCAATCCCGAATCCGAATCACCACAGGCAACCAGTCTTGCCCCGCCTCTAACCCAATCAGCGTCGGATCATTCCCCACCTGTCCACACAGCATCAACGCAAAATAACTCGCCAACGTCGTCTTCCCCGATCCCGGCGCACCCAACAAAACCGCCTTGTTTTTAGATTGAGTCAACACCTTCTGCGCGGGAATTTTTGGACCACTGCGATCGCGAGTCGCCCACGATCGTTGTTCTTGAGCAATGGCATTTTGTTTCGCACTAGCTTGAGCCTGTCTATGCGCAGAGACTTGACTGTCTGACATATCACGACGAACCACATCAGGACCATCCCAATCAATCGTCTGAACTCTTGCCCATAACGCATCATCATTCATTCCAATCGTTTGTCTCTTCTCCTCCCGCACATCTGGCATCACAAAAATCTGTGCTAAAACTTCCTGCTTCTCCACCTCTTGACCCGACACCGCAATCCCCACAAACTTCACATCATCCACCCGATGCGCAAGCTGTCTAAGATATTGCTCCTTCGCCACCTGAAACCGAATACAAGCCGCCGTCTTCTCCCGAAACATCGCCGCAAACGTCGTCACCCACCGCTCCAGACTCCCCCAAACCAACTCCAGCCCCAACTCCCCCGCCACCTGCTCAAACACCTTCACCAAGCAAGCCACCTCAATATTTCCCTCCCCCTCCAAGGGTTTGCGCAACTCCGCCAGCATCACCGAATGCTCGATCGCCCTTGCCAACAGATCCCCTCTCTGTTTTCCGCCCCCATCGCAGTGATAAAACAAATGCGCCGACGGTGAAAAGCTCTCATCTTCAACGATCGCCGCCTCAAACCCAGCCGCGATCGCCTTCTCCAACTCCCCCGGAAAAATCTTCGCCTTCCCCTTCTCCACCACCATCCCCGCCAACTTCCCCGCCGCCGAACCCACCGCCGAACCCGCCGTCGCTTTTAATACTCCTAGAAGTGCGCCCTCAATCACCATAGCAACCCGCCCATCAGAAATTTTCTCCAGTATGCCGCAAAAGCATAAACTCTGGGATCTCCGATCTCTCCCTCTACGCCATCCTCCGATAATTCCCGTAGCCCCATTCCCAAAATCGCGACACAAGCAACTCCGATCGCGGCACAAGTAACTCCGATCACCACAAAAGCAACTCCGATCGTGACCAAAGCAACTAACACAACAACAAAAGTACCTTCAGGCATCCCAAGAGCAACTCATAAGACACCACAAGCAACTCATGAAGCGACATCAGCAACTCCCATCACCACAAAAGCAGCTTCCGGCCTGACCAGAGTGACTCCAAAGCCGATCGAAGCTGCTTACCTTAACCCGATCGCAGCAATTCTCATAACTTAATCGATCAATATTGCAAACCTTCCAATCAATTAGCAAAACACTATCAACACCATCGAGAATTTAATGCTGTTACTAAATTTGAAACCTCACCCCATTCACTCAATCACATTGCCACACTGGATTTATTCAAGTCAAACCATAATGACACTCAAATCACACTCATTGTCCTATGAAACGCACAATTCAATCCCTAACCCTCACGACCACCCTTGCCCTCAGCCTCAGTAGCGCGATCGCCGTTGCCCTCCCCATTTTCTCATCCCCAGCACCCGCCCAAGCCCTGCGATTATTAGCAACAGAGCGACCAGGCCCTGCTTCTGAGGGACAAGGAACCTTAAAATTCCGTGGGCAAACCCGTCGCATTTTGACGATGATGGAAACCTATCGCAGAGATGACAAACGGACTTTTATTTTGACCTTATCAGACGGTACAACCTTACGCTTAACGGGCAAAATGAATGCAAATCAATCCATTTTGACGCTCACTAATGGCGGATTTAATGTCCGAGGCGATTACCAAAGTCAAGCCGATATCACAGGTCGGTTAACCGTTAGTACCGATCGCACCATGATCACGGGATTAGCGGGTCGCATTGTCTTTGATGGTCAACCCATTGACCTGCAATTCACTCGTTTTGAACAATACGTCGGAAAAGGCAGTCTACAATTCCGAGGACAAGTGACGATCATCGATCGGATAAATTACAGACATTGGACTGCAAATCATCCAAAAACATTGACCCTACAACTCCGTGATGGTCGTCAGGTGACGCTACGAGGCATCGTTCAAGGACAAGGCGATCGCAAAACACTTCAAGTGCGATCGGGTATATTTACGTTGCAACCCAATCAACCGCCAAGCAACGCAGATTTGAAAGGTGATTTGAACATCCTTGAAAATGCCGATGGCACCTGGCGATCGCTCACGGGAACACTTCAGTTTGATGGACAACCGATTGCCATTCGCTTTTTGGTAAACGCTCGTTAATCCATCAGAACTAATCATCAGTCCGGTCAGTCTGAATATGTTTTATGTCCCCCCAGAATTGGGGGGATGCCCTATCATCACGAATGAATTCGCGATGGTAAACCCATTACCGGAACTGCTTCAACCAACGATCGATCGTCTCCCAATACGTCTTCCCCGCCACCGCAGACACATCATTATGTCCCGCCCCCGGCACCGACAAAAACGCCCTCGGACCCACCGCACTCTCATACAACGATCGACCATGCCAATAGGGAATTACCCGATCGTCTGTCCCATGAATGATTAAAACCGGAACGCGAGTTTGACGTAAATGTGATTGGTTTGGGAATTTCTCAAAGGGCAAAATCTGAACCGGAACCACAACGCGGAAGGTACTAATAAACGTACTCTCCAAAATCATCCCCGCCACAGGTTTTCGCGCAGCCAAATAGGTACTGGGACCACCCCCCACCGATCGGCCATAGAGCAAGATCCGATCGGGCGGCACCCTAAGCTCCTCCGTCAAATATTGATAAGCCCGTTCAACATCACCATACACATTCGACACCGACGCAGACCCTTCGCTCTTCCCATACCCACGATAATCATAGGCCAACACATTCAATCCTAAATCTCGAAACCGTTCCATTTCCGATTCCAGATCTCCGAGATCTTCACCATTTCCATGACTCATCAGCAGCGTGTATTTTGCCTGAGGATTTTGGAAATAACGAATGGCGATCGACTGCCCCTGAGCAATCGACAACGACTTCAAACCGGGCAACGTCTCATAGCTCGTCGGCGGCGACGGAAGAATGCTGCGATCGCTAAACCCATAGGCATACACCGCCACCGTCCCATAGCCCAGCAACACCAATCGAGCCGATCGATACAACCAGTACTTCCAATTAATATCCACTACCGAATCCCGTCATAAACCACTTTTCCCGTTTGAAACGCCTCTGTAATAATGTGATTCACCGTTCCATTCCAATACTTCACCTCATCTGGTGTCACGACCAAAATATCCATCGAACAGGGCATCGGCTTAAACAATAACCGAATCGGCGTCGATCGTTTGTTACGAGGACGATCGGTTTCCATCACCACCATCAGATCCAAATCACTATCCGGTGTAGGAACCCCATTTGCATAGGAACCAAACAACAGAATTTTCTCAGGACTAAATGCTGTTGTAATCATTGAGATCACATCATCGATCGTCTCCTGTGAGATGAGTTGTCCAAGCGACTGTGCAGAAACCATGGGTCTATCCAAGAGCATGAACGCCATTCTTAACAGTTTAAGGGATTAATGCATAATTGTGGCGTATTACAGCTAACTCGCAAACCCCGAGAACCCCGCAACAATCACCGAATCATCTCCTGCAACGCCGTTTGTAAGTCCTGGGTCAATTGCGTTACCGCTTGCTTCGCCGATCGCCGATCGCGAGAATAATCTGCAAACCGATCGGACACCACGATCGGCGTCCCGATCGTTACCAGCCCACGCTTTTTACCCAACCGAGGCCGTTCTAGCCCAGGCCGATCGACGCAAATCTTTTGCACCATTTCCCAAGTTAACAGCAACGTCTCCGCAAAGCGCTCCACCGTCATCTTCTCCCGCACATACTTCCCCGTCACCGCCACAAAGCCCTCCACCAATCGCATATGCCACAAGCGCAGACTCGCCTCCTCCGCCACCCGATCGGCCAACCCTCGCTCTAATACCGACGACGTTTCTAAATTTAAATCCTCGCGGTAAATCAACTCCCAAGCCAACTGTTCCAGGCGACGACAGCGATCGATCACCGATCCTCGGCCCTGCACCCCAAAGTGAGTCTCCGCGACGATTAAAGCCTGATTCATTAAATAGTTTAAGCGTTGTCCAAAAATAGCATTTGTGTCCCCTAATACATTGTCAGCCTCTGGAAACTCGCAATGGTAAAACCGTTTGTAATGCGTTTCCATCATCGATAACAAATGCTCACCCAGACGATACATCCGGTGATACAGTTGCTCATCTAACGTATCCCCGATCGCACCATCCGACACCTGCAACCCACAGTCCCGCTCCAACTCCCCCAGCAATTGCTGAATCGCCGCCCAAGGAGACGCCATATATTTGTATTGCACCCCGATCGGCACAATGATCACCCGCTCATCCCGGCCCGCTTTATGCAGATCCTCCGCACACCAAAAGGCCATCTGCGCAATTCCCGGCTCCAAGGGACTAATGATTTCACTGTGACCATTGGTCCCACCTTCCGGAGCCGCCAACAGCGGAAACTTACCATCCAGCAAAATCTTCCGCGCACTTTTCAGCCCCGCCCGATCGACCTTCCCTCGCATGATCGGCGTCCCACCCAAGCGCGAATAGAGTTTTCCCATGAGCTGACCCGCCCACAAGGGAATCCCCCGATCGTACATAAAGTGCGCATGGGTCACATGCCGAAACGTCACGCCCATTTTTTTCGCTCTCTGCGGCAATAACCGACCCAAGGTATACCCGATACAAATCGGATCATCCACACTCGGATGGCGAAAGGCCAGCAGCACTCGCACCTTTTGACCTTCAAAATCCTGATACACCTGCACCAGCCTCTCTAAATTTGAAGCCTCCACCTGGGCGATCGCCGTCTTCGATCGCATCCACAGCGGCAGCAGCAACTTCGTTAACCACACCACCTTCAGATCTAGATTCGGAGCAATAAAATCAAGGGGCGGTTGGGCCGGGGTCAACGATCGAGACATGGGAAAGACTCCATATATTACGCAGGGTAAATAAGTATTCTTATTCCAGAATGCCCCAGATTAAAGATCCCCTGCATCTCTATAATAAATAGGTTCGGATTTCTGCACTCCTAACAAGATGTAGAACTGTGAACACTTTCTGTTACGATTCTTAACGTTGGGTTGAAGCGTTCCCATAGTTCAAGGCTTAGTCTGTTCAGCGGTTCAGAGTGATCCAGGGCCTATCTACGACTCAGCTCCGATTAGATTGTGTTGTTTTAAGATTTTTGAGGATGCTCGAACATGGCTTTTACCATTGACTCAGCCCGTGGGATTTTCCCAAACACCCTTGCTGCTGACGCTGTACCCGCAACCGTTGCTCGCTTTACCCAGCTCAAGGCAGAAGACCAACTGGCGCTGATCTGGTTTGCTTATCTTGAAATGGGCAAGACCATCACGATGGCCGCTCCTGGTGCTGCAAGTATGCAGTTTGCAGAAAACACGCTGAACGAAATCCGCACCATGACCCCGCTCCAACAGAGTCAGGCGATGTGTGACTTGGCTAACCGCGTGGACACCCCCGTCAGCCGCGCCTACGCCATCTGGACCCCCAACTTGAAACTCGGATTCTGGCACCGTTTGGGTGAGTGGATGGAGCAAGGTCTCGTCGCACCGATTCCCGAAGGTTACAAACTTTCTGCTAACGCAACAGCCGTCCTCAGCTCCATTCAAGGACTCGATGCAGGCCAACAAATCACCGTGTTGCGCAACTGTGTGCTTGACATGGGTTACGACACCAACAAATTGGGTGAGTTCCAGCGCGTTAGCGAACCGATCGAACTGCCCAAGGTCGAACGCACCAAAGTCGCGATCGAAGGCGTCACGAATCAGACGATCTTGGATTACATGGACAACATGAACGCCAACGACTTCGACACCTTGATCAAACTCTTCGCCGCTGACGGTGCATTGCAGCCTCCTTTCCAGCGTCCGATCGTCGGTCAAGATGCCGTCCTCAAGTTCTTCCGCGAAGAATGCCAAAACCTCAAGCTCATCCCTGAGCGCGGTATCTCCGAAGAAGCAGATGGTGGCTACACCCAAATCAAAGTCACAGGCAAATGCCAAACTCCATGGTTCGGTGGTAACGTCGGCATGAACATTGCATGGCGCTTCCTGCTCAATCCCGATGGTAAAGTCTTCTTCGTGGCGATCGACCTCTTGGCATCTCCTAAGGAATTGCTGAACTTTGCTCGCTAATTACTTCTCCCCAGAAGTCGTCTAAATGCTCAGGCTAAATGCTCAGATCTAACCGTTGAGGCTTACTTTGACATCTGAAGACTCCCCTTTTTTTAATCACTTAGGGCTGGTCTGGGCGATCGTCATTGTGAGCCTCTGGGTTGGAACATTCATCGTTTTTTTGGGTTTAGATTTAGCCGCATTGTCGCCTTTTCACTGGGCCGCGATCGTCTTGATCCGAACCTTTTTTCATACAGGGCTATTCATCTTGGCCCATGACGCCATGCATGGCAGTCTGATTCCCAGCAATGCTGCGATCAATCAGGGATTAGGGCGACTCTTTTTAGGTCTGTATGCCGTACTGCCCTACGATCGTGTCCAGAGCAATCACCATAAGCACCACCAAAGTCCCGGTAAACCAGGCGACCCTGACTTTCACAATGGAATCCAGACCCATCCATTATTTTGGTATTTTCAATTTTTAGGGTCCTACGTCTCAATTCCACAGATGACTCTGTTCGTCACGGTGATTGGCTGTGGACTCGCCGCAGCAATTCTGTTGCTTCACGTCTCAGTGACAAATTGCGTTTTGGTGTGGATGGTGCCGTTGATTTTAAGTTCCCTACAATTGTTTTGTTTTGGAACTTATTTTCCCCACCGGGACGATCGCACAGGACCTCAGAGTACCTACTATCCAAAATTACTGTCTCTCCTTGTTTGCTACCACTTCAGCTATCACCAAGAGCATCATCTATACCCTGACGTAGCTTGGTATAGGCTCCCGAATTGTCGATCTTAAACGACTGATTTAGCGTTTGAAGCGTCTGGGTAAATTCATTGAATTTAATCTATTTTACCCCTAGCATTTCTAGACTAGAATCGGTACAATAAGTTAAGTAAAACAATTCAATAATCTTTATTAATTAGGAAACAGGTCATTGCAATGCAGGCTAGCGAAGTAGATTGGTCCCAGAAAGAACGTGAGATTGCTCAAAAGGCACTCGAAACGGCTTACACTCGGGAAGCGAATACGATCGTTAACCTTGTAAGAGAAAAATCGGGCGAAATCAGTTGTCTTGACGACTTGTGGAAACTGCACGACTTCCTCAGTGCAAGACGTCACGACATTGATGGCAAGTACGATGATAGTCAATCGATGTTTGTGTTTGTGTTTGCAAGATTGATCAAAGAAGGCTGGCTGACGATCGATGAGCTTGAAGGTCTCGATCGGGCCAAGGTCAGCAAAGTGAGTTTGATGACGCGGATGTAATCTCAAAACGTGAAGACCAGTTCGATCGTCCAGGCTTGGGAAGATCCTTGAGAAGACGATCGAACCCACTCCACCCGTTTTAGAAATTCCCGCAGGTAAAACCGCCGCTCCGGTTCGGATAGTCCATCCCAAAAGGCAGGAATCGAGACCGTCTCTGCGATCGACACCAGATTAGTCGGTGGAAGTCGGGATTGGGACGCTTGCAGAACAGAGATCTCAGCGCGAAGTTTGTACGATCGCAGCATTACCGTTTCTGCATCCAAAATTTGAGTGGCTTCTAGTTCTGCCACTTGTTTGAGTATTGTCTGCTTATTTAAAATCTGTTGTTCTAACTGTTCGCTAGCCCGTTTTAATTGATCCACCGGAAGCGGCGCGATCGCCCTCGGTAGCTCCTTACAGATTTGATCAATCACGGCATTTAATACTTCGTCGTAGCTAACCGAACCACATTTTTTACCCAGCCCCAACTCACAAGCCTTACAATCCGTCGGACGTAAATAGAGATAAGTCGGCTTTGATTTTTTGCGGGCTGATACAGAGGCCACGGTCATCGAGGATTTGCAAATTTTACAAATGACCAATCCCGAGAGCGATCGGCCACTGCTGGCCGCCCGTTTTGGCAAGCGGCGGTTGCGTTGGAGCAGTCGATCGACTTGGGCCGCTTCATCCGGTGAAACGATCGCCTCATGGGTATCTCGAATAATATCCCCCGTCACATAGTCCAAATGCCCGCGATACACGGGACTCGTCAACCATCGCAATGCGGTAGAAGGCGAGATGGTTTTATCAAAATTTTGCTTCAAATAACGCACCGCACCCCGCACCGATCCGTAGAGCAAAAACTGATCAAACAACGCTTTAACGATCGGAGCCGCAATCGGATCAATTCCATAGCATGGGACTAAATCGGAAACCGATCGGACATAGCCAAAAGGCACTCGACCCGGCGGTGGCAGCGCTTGCAATCGATTTTTCGCATGACCCTGCCGAATCGATCGGCTCCGCAGTTGTTTTTGAAGCTCATTGAAGTTTGCGATGTGATCTCCCCCAAAATTGGGGGCTGGGGGGCGGTTCGCCAGGGTTTGGGATCGATTCGCCAATTCACAAACCTGTAATCCGATCGCCTGACAATCCGCCAACACCCGCTCCACCTCCCCCATCGAATCCCCCAACTCTGCCAAGGTTTCCACCACAAGCAACGCCGCTGGCAATTCACGACAATC
>JAAFJU010000006.1 GCA_013298165.1 Synechococcales cyanobacterium bin31.maxbin.ball.101
AATCCATTGACGATCGGGGTGACTTTTTTGCCCTTAGGGTTCGTCGTCCATGACAGAAGCGTCCGTCTCTTCAAATCCTCCTGAAACCCTGACTGGAACTGTTCTTGCGATTCAAGCCAACTATTACTCTGTACAAATTGATGGCGTGATGGGCGAGCGGGTCATGGGTGATGGCGGCGTAGAGTCCCATCCCGATCGGCTCTTACCGCTTTGCACTCGCCGCAGTCGCTTGAAAAAAATTGGGCAGCAGGTGATGGTGGGCGATCGAGTTCAGGTTGAGGAGCCGGATTGGGAGAGTGGTCGGGCGGCTATTTTTCAGGTGGAGGAGCGTCGATCGCAGCTCGATCGCCCGCCTGTGGCTAACGCGGATCAGATTTTGCTAGTCTTTGCGCTGGCCAAGCCTGCTTTGGATATTTCTCAACTCAGCCGTTTTCTGATTAAGGCTGAATCCACAGGCATCGAGGTTTGTCTTTGTCTGAGTAAAAGTGATCTGATCCCTACGCCCCACCGAGAAGCTTGGTGCGATCGGTTGCGCGCTTGGGGCTATGACCCAGTTTTGATTAGCTCCTATACAGGACTCGGAATTGAAGCCCTGGCAGAACGACTGTCTCAACGGATGACGATCGTTTCCGGACCCTCGGGCGTAGGCAAATCCAGCTTAATCAACATGCTCGTCCCCGCTGCAAAACTGCGCACTTCCGCCGTTTCTGGCAGACTCGAACGCGGTCGTCACACCACCCGCCATGTGGAATTGTTTGAACTCTCTAAGGGCGGGTTGTTGGCGGATACGCCGGGGTTTAACCAGCCGGATATGGATGCGACGCCGATCGAGTTGATGAATTATTTCCCGGAGATTCGATCGCGACGGGCTAAACGGAGCTGTCAGTTTTCGGATTGTCTGCATCTTCAGGAACCGGGCTGTCGGGTGCGCGGGGACTGGGAACGCTACGAGATCTATACCAAGTTTTTAGAAGAGGCGATCGCGCTTCAGTCCAATCTCTCGCAGCAGTCAGCTCCTGATGAGGCGCTTAAGAAGAAGTCTAATCGAGATGGCGAAGTGACCTATGAACCTCGACTCAAAACTAAGTACCGGGCGGAATCGCGTCGATCGCAGCAGCAGTCGATTCAAGTGATGAAAGGTAAGGTGGGGGATTGGTTGGAGGATAATGAGGATAATTAGGGCGTTTTCCCGGCTGGGCTTCGACTCCGCTCAGCCCGCGATTCTGGGTTTGATGAGTTGTCAGTTATACAATAATTTTTGACTAAAAAAGGACGATCGTAATAGTGCGATCGTCCTTTCTTAGATAGAACTTAGGAAATTGCTATAAAACAACATCCCAATAGCACGGTCTCTGCAAACGTAACGCAAAGTCGAGGACTGAGCGGAGTCGAAGTCCGGCTACAGTCATTTTTCTAACGTTCTAGACGGCTGCGAAGAATTCCTTCGACTTGACGGGGTCAGGGTTCATGGTCTTAGAACCGGGCTGCCAGCCAGCAGGACAAACTTCATCTGGGTGAGTCTGAACGTACTGGAGTGCTTGCAGGGTGCGAAGCGTTTCGTCAACGCTACGACCGAAGGACAGGTTGTTGATCGTGGAGTGCTGAATCACACCGTCTTTGTCGATGATGAACAGACCGCGCAATGCAATACCTGCATCTGGATCCAATACGTTGTAGGCCGCAGAAATCGTTTTCTTCAGGTCAGCCACCAATGGATAGTTCAGATCGCCCAAACCACCACTCTTCCGATCGGCTTGAATCCAAGCCAAGTGAGAGAATTCGCTATCGACCGACACGCCGAGGATTTCGGTGTTGAGGGCTTTGAATTCGGAGTGACGATCGCTGAACGCTGTAATTTCAGTCGGGCAGACGAAGGTGAAGTCCAGCGGGTAGAAGAAAAGAACCGTGTACTTGCCGCGATAGTCAGACAGTTTGATCGTCTTAAATTCTTGGTCAATCACTGCCGTTGCAGTGAAGTCAGGAGCAGTTTGACCAACCCGTAGACATTCAGACATATTTAATGTTCCCTTTCATAAAATCTTAAGAATTATATCAGAAAAAACGCAGTCATAACGGTTTTGACTTACGAGGTTTGAGAGATGTTGATTTGAGAAAGATTTTGAGTTATGGGGTTTGAGAAAGGCCACGGATGACTAGGGTATTGCCCTGCCACTGGGCTGAGACCATGCCAAGATCGGAGAGTTTTTTCCAGCGGGGATCCGCTTTGATTTCGCTGGGTAAGGATAGCAGAACTTCCGTTTCGGTTTCCACCAGTTCGCCTTCGTAGCTAACATCGGGCAAGGCGGGACGGGAAAAATTAGGGGCGATCGGTAACTCTAAAGCGCTTCCTGGCGAGGGAATATGGAGTTTGTAACGGCTATTGAGATCGTCGAGTTCGGCGAGTTGGAGAAGTTTTTCTTCGGTGCCGTGGATGAAAATGACATGTTGTGGTCGGAGATTGTGAATCACCTGGGGCAAAGTCGCGCCATCACAGTGATCAGGTAAAAAATAAGTCTCAGTCTCAGGGCTATCCGTGTGGGGCATGAAGACAACCCAATCCGATGACCGAAGGTCGGTCGTGGACCATTGCTGCATTAACGATCGCACCCAAGTCGGCCAATTGTCCTCGATCGAATCCAATTCCGGGATCAACAGAATCTGTGGGACTGACGGCAGAGTCAAACTGTTGGGAGTCAAACTGTTGGGAGTCAAATCGTTGGGACTCTGAAGCTGCTCAAACTGTTCTAATCGTTGAATCCAGGGGCGAATAGTGGTGTCCAGGAAAAGGGCTTGATAGCGGGCAAAGTTTTGGATGCTGCTGGGAAAGCTGGGGATCAGGCGTTCGTACTGTTCGCAGACTGTGGCGATCGCCTCATCAACCCAAATATTGACCGATCGGCCCGAGAATAAATGATGACTCCGCAACAGGATCAAAATTTCCTGCGCCAACCCCAAAACCGGAACGGGCAATAGCACCGACTGCCCTGACTCCAAGGCCCGATCGAGTTTTTCCATCAGTTGCGTTTCTAATTGGCGGCGGTGGGGGAGTCGATCGGTGCCATAGGTGCCTTCAATCAACAGCACATCAGGTGAGAGACCGCGCAATTCTTCCAGTTTTAGCCCGTCGGTAAGGCGGGAGTTTGCTAGGCTCAAATCCCCGGTGTAGAGAAAGGTTTGGGGTCGATCGCCGCTGGTATCCGTGAGCAAAATGATGGCGGCACCGGGTAAATGACCCGCAGGAAACAGTTGTACCGTCAGGTTGGGCAGGAGTTCTTGGGACGATCGCCAGGGCAGGGGTTCGATCGTCCCCGAATTTAGCGCTGGATCTAGCTCTATTAAGTCGGCGGTGACGTCACTGCTGTAGATCGGAACGAGTGGAAATGCCTCATGAAATGCCGGGAGCGATCGAACATGATCGGCATGGGCGTGACTACAGAGGACTAAATCTGGGGGTTCGGCTTGGAGTAAGCCTTGGCGTAAATCAGGCCGATCGCGCAGGCCACAGTCTAACAGGACGCGATAGCCTGCAATCTGAAGTTCGATGCAGACGCCTTCATCCGATCGTCCCGTCCCATAGAAAAAACAGTGCAACATAATCCGTGGCGTACAGTATCCGGGGTTCGACTCCGCTCACCCCTCAACTCGGGAAAAGCCGAGCTTCGACTCTATTCTCACCCGTCAAAGACTTCGTGGGCTGAGCGGAGTCGAAGCCCGAACCTAACCTAATGAGCCGACCCATTACCGTGATAATCATCGCTGTCATAGAACCCATTCTTCGTCCCAAAAAACAGGCAAGCGATCGGGAAGATGCAAGCGATGACAATCAGCATTTCTTTCACATCCATGGAAGTCACCTTAAATAAAAGCTAGAAATTAATAGGACATCAGTTTCAAACTCGCGTCTTAACGCTCATGCCCTTGCACCGATCGTAGCGAATGGTTTCAGAGATTTGCGAAATGCAAGAATAATTAAAGGTTCTGAAACGAGATTGACTACTCCCCGTCCTAAAGGCGCGGGGATTCTAAGAATCACTTCTTAGGGTTTCTGCTTCATAGCAACCGCCATCAAAGCTTATTGCTTATCCGGTCTTACGTTCGCTCCACAGACTGACACCGCTAGACCAGCGGCCAGAATATTATTTGCAGCGTTTACGTCACGGTCATGGTTCGTCCCACATTTAGGACAATCCCATTCCCGAACATTCAACGGCAACTTTTCTACAACGTGACCACAATGCCCACATCGTTTAGAACTCGGAAACCAACGGTCAATCTTGACGAAGTTGCGACCATACCAGTCGCACTTATATTCAAGCTGTCTGACCAATTCACCCCAGCTAGCATCGCTAATTGCTTGGGACAGTTTCCGGTTTTTGATCATATTCTTCACAGCCAAGTCTTCAACGGCGATGGTTTGGTTTTCACGCACCAGTCGAGTCGTCAGCTTATGGAGAAAATCTTGTCGCGCATCACTAATTTCAGCATGGACTTTAGCGACTTTGAGACGGGCTTTATAGCGGTTGTTAGAACCCTTAACTTTGCGGCTCAACGCTTTCTGAGCTTTACGCAGTTTGCGGCGCTTCGTATTAAAGCCTTTGGGATTAGCAACTTTTTCACCCGTACTCAACGCGACCAAACTGGTAATACCCAAATCAATCCCAATTTTGTTAGGAGATTCTGGCAATGGTTCAATCTCGACATCCACCAACAAGGATACGGTCCATCTACCCGCAGGCGAGAACTTCACCGTAATAGTGGATGGCGTGGAGCCATTGGGCAAGAAGCGACTCCAACGGATATTCAAAGCGTCATTCGATTTAGCCAGGAAAACCTGACCATCCCTGAACTTGAATCCCGACTTGGTGAACTCCGCACTGCCGCCATTACGCTTTTTCTTGAAGGTCGGATATTTAGCCCGTCCTGCCCAGAAATTGCCAAAGGCTTTTTGGAGATGCCGCAATCCTTGCTGCAAGGGCACACAGCTAACTTCATTCAAGAATTCAAGACCGACCTCTTTCTTCCAGGTCGTCAACAGTGCCGAACTTTCAACGTACCCGACCCGTTCCTGTCGTTCATACCAAGCCTCAGTCCTTGCGGCCAGGGCGCGGTTATAGACAAGACGGGTACAGCCAATCGTCCGTCTCAGCAAAGTTTCTTGCTCAGGCGTTGGATAGAATCGGTACTTGAAAGCGCGTTGTGTCATACTCACATTTTAACATGAGTTTTGTGAGATGCCTAGTTTTAAGCAAACATGGTGTGTCAGCAAAGCTGACGCTCCTCTACCTCCCCGCCCTAGAACGGCGGGGTTTCACGGAGATTTTGATGACAAAAGGACAGATGCCGCAAAATACCTTGATTTCATCAGACTGGCTCAGCCGATCGGCCCTCGCGGTCGCCCCAGACCTGATCGGCTGCAAGCTCATCCGACAACTGCCCAACGGCCAACAACTGCGCGGCACCATCGTCGAAACTGAAGCCTACGAAGCTGGGGACCCCGCCTGTCACGCCTATCGAAAACGCACCGATCGCAACGCCGTCATGTTCGGGCCAGCGGGCTATGTCTACGTCTACCTGATCTACGGCATCTACCACTGCGTCAACATCGTGACCGATCGGGATGACTTCGCCAGCGCCGTCCTCATTCGCGCCTTACAAATGGAAACCCTCCCAACGGATTGGGTCTTAAAACCGAGAGAAAAACCAGACCGCATCGCCGCTGGACCGGGGAAACTCTGCCAAGTCATGGCGATCGATCGCACCCTGACCCAAACAAAGCTCGACCCCACCCAAGCCCTCTGGCTGGAACACCGCACCCCAGACTGGCAACAACAGCTCGACACCGGACGCCACTCCCTCGTCCAAACCACCCGTATCGGCTTGACCCAAGGCGTGGATTTACCCTGGCGCTGGTACCTCAAAAACTGCCCCGCCATCTCTAAAATTTAAGTTCGGAATTTAGCTGCGAGAGCCTGTATCCTCTAGGGGTGATCCGTCATTTGATCACAGGGTTTCTTGATAAGGGAGACACCCTATTGAGTAATTTCCATGAAATTGCTGAAAAAAATGATCCGATCGGCGTATTTTCGCCCATCCTAAATAAGTGATTTTTGAGGACTGGCTGATCCTATGACTGCGAAGCAACTTCTTCAGGAAATTCCCTCAGACCTATTACGTGAGCGGATGCCTCGTCATGTGGCAGTCATTATGGATGGCAATGGTCGCTGGGCCAAGCGCAAATCCATGCCACGCATTATGGGACATCGCAAAGGCGTCGATGTGCTGAAGGATCTCCTGCGCTGCTGCCGAGACTGGAAAATCGAAGCCCTCACCGCCTACGCCTTCTCCACCGAAAATTGGGGTCGTCCTGCCGAGGAAGTCGAGTTCCTGATGACGCTATTCGAGCGGGTTTTGCGGAAGGAACTGCGGGAAATGATGCGCGAAAATGTTCAAATTCGGTTTGTGGGAAATCTAGAAGTCTTACCGAACTCTTTGCGTGAAGAAATCGATCGCGCCGTCTCTATGACCAGCAGCAACACGGGAATCAAATTCACCGTCGCTACAAATTACGGCGGACGCCAAGAAATTGTCCAGGCTTGCCGATCGATCGCCACCGCCGTCCAACAAGGCACGATCGCCCTAGAGGACATCGACGAATCCATCTTTGAACGTCATCTCTACACCAATGGCATCTGCGATCCCGACCTCTTGATCCGGACCAGCGGCGAAATGAGAATTAGCAACTTTTTGCTCTGGCAAATGGCCTACGCAGAAATCTATGTCACCGAAACGATGTGGCCAGACTTCGATCGCACCCAGTTTCACTCGGCGCTGCGGGACTACCAAAGCCGCGAACGGAGATTTGGGAAAGTGGGCATCACACTGTAATCAAAACCCAGTTATCAGAACCCAGCCATCAAAACCCAGCCATCAGAACCCAGCCATCAAAACCTCGAATTCATTCGCCAGAGCTTAGCCCCAGGATAGAGTTTAGCCCCAGGACAATGTCGAAGAAATCTGTTCTGAGAGCTGCATCGCCTTAAATGGTTTACTAATCAATCCCGAAATGCCCAATTTCGAGAACCGCTCCCGGTCGGCTAACTGAGTTTTGGCCGTCATCAAAATCACAGGGATCATCTGAGTTTTGGGGTTAGACTGAAGCGCCTTGAGCGTCATAATGCCATCCATTCCAGGCATCATCACATCCAGCAAAATCGCATCTGGAGGTTCTCTCAAAGCTGATTCTAAGCCCTCTAGTCCAGAGCTTGCGATCGCCACAGTCCAACCTGCTACAACCTCTAGAGCAAGTTGCGCAACGGCCTGAATATCAGACTCATCGTCAATAATCAGGATTTTTCGAGTCATAGCAGAAGCCAGTTGAGAAATCAGCACAACGTTATAGATAGATAAAGAATGGGGAACAACTGTTAAGTATTGCTAACTTTGTATGCCATAAAAGTGCAAAAAAAGTTGATGTTTCAGGAACAATATTAAATGACAGTCGGCCACAAAGCCTTCACAAAGTAGTCGCAAATCAATCACAAAGCAGTCACAACATATCAAATAAAGACACTGACATAAAGATTATATTAAACATGAGTTGTGGAGGAAATGAGGAGTCTGGGTAAGGCGAAATAGAAGGTACTGCCCTGTCCGATCGTACTTTCGACCCACAGGGGCGCGTGATGCTGCTGTAAAATGCTGCGGCAAATGGCCAATCCCAATCCTGTTCCCCCTTTTTGTCGAGAATCAGATGCATCCACTTGCTTAAAGGGTTCAAAAATGGTCACTAACTTGTCATGGGGAATGCCTCGACCCCGATCGCGAATCGCCACCAGCACCGCAGGCTGATCCAACTGAAACACCACCGGATGGCTAGAAGAGTCTGGATCTAAAATCGTGGCCTCAATGGTAATGTCAGTGTGCATTTCCGAGAATTTAATTGCATTGCTGAGGAGATTCGTCAACACTTGAATCATCCGATCGCGATCGACGGACACCATCACCGTCGGCGTATCCAGCTTTAACTTCACCAACGCCGAATCGGCCATCATCTGCATGACATCCACCGACTCCTGCAAAACTGTAGCCAAATCACAGACCTGACGTTCCATTGTGATCTTGCCGGATTTAATTCGTTCCATATCGAGGATGTCATTAATCATCCGCACCAGCCGTTCCGTGTTTTGGGCGGCGATCGTGACCATGCGATGGGCCTGTTCTGGGCGAGTCTGTAAAATGCCACTGGAGACCAAATCCAACGCGCCCGCAATCGAAGTCAACGGCGTTCTCAATTCATGACTGACGATCGACACGAATTCATCCTTCAGTCGATCGACTTCCCGCTGACTGCTAATATCCTGAGTAAAACAGTAATGTCCGACAAACTGCTGTTGTTCACCATAGGCTTTCACCAGGACAATCTTCCGATCGAACGTCGTACCGTCCTTTCGCTTCGCACAGACTTCAACCTCAGCCCGATCGGTACTCATCATGGCCTGATAAGCGCGCAGGGCGCGGGGACGATCCTCTGGCACAATGAGTTGCCACCATTCATCGCCAATTAATTCCGTTTCGTCATAGCCATTCATCTCGGCATAGGCTTGATTGACATTGATCACTCGTCCTTGAGGGTTGACCTCCACCATCCCGACTACGGCGATTTCTAAGGCTTTACTGAGTTTGACCACTGCGGCTTCTTGTAATTTTCGATCGCTGATATCACGGCCTACCCCTTGATATTCCACGACGGTCCCCGAGTCATCAAAAATGGCCCGATCGCTCCAAGACTGCCAACGCACTTCTCCAGTGGACAAAATCACCCGATGTTCATACTGCACCACGGGACAATCCACCGACAAAGACAAAAACTGCGCCTCAACCGCCGCCCGATCGTCCTCCGGGATCAAGGGGGAAAAACTCTTGCCAATCAAGTCATCCGCCGTCAGCCCAAAATAAACACAGTAGGCTTGATTCACAAAGGTCAATCGACCATCGGGCAAAAATCGGCAAATTAAATCCGTCTGGTCCTCGACGATGCCTCGATACTGTGCCTCACTTTTTTGGAGCGCAACTTCGATCGCCTTACGTTTGCGGACATCCACTAAGGTCGATCGGCTCATGACGTAATTGCCCGCTGCATCGGTGACTGCCGTAGAATTCGCCAACACCGGAAACAGCTCTCCGCTGCGGCTCTTCAGTAAAATCTCAACTTCCTTGACGACCCCTTTTGCTTTGAGCTGATGAAATTTTTCAATCCATTTTGCTTGACTTTCCGGCGCAACAAAATCCAAAAATTGCTTCTTCCCGACGACTTCTTCGCGAGAGTAGCCCAACATTTCTAACTCGGTGTCATTGATCAAAAGCACCGTGCCATCTACGCCAATGGAATGATAACCACAGGGTGCATTGTTATAGAGGTCCTGCACGGTCAAGGTTTGGTGAATTTGGTTGTCTTCTTCTTGAGAACAGAGTGCGAGTTTGTCAGAAGCTTCTTGACAACGTTGAACCAACTCATCGATTAGGCGATCCTTCTGTTGCATCTGACGCTTTAGCAACAGCCACATCCCGACCAAGCCCAGACTAAACCCCACCCACAGAAGTAACAACCCTGGTCCAGGCGGCAAACGCCGCATCTTGGGATCCCAACTCAACGCACAAATCAAGCCCAAGACGGATATTCCTATCCAAGGCAACCCGCTCTGAGAGAACCTTGATTTTTCAGCGACAACGATCGGCATCACAGGCCCATCGGTCTGGCATGTTTTCGTCTCTTTGAGCTGCATTAAAGATTCGCTGAGGTTTTCAGGGGTCGTTTTGGGTTCAGGTTTACACCCTGAAGGCTGACAGGTAGACGATCGATCTTGCATCACAAGACTCCTAAGCACTCAGCTCCATCAGGGGACTACGTTGAAACTCCATACCCGCAACCAAGGAGAGTTTCGCCCGATCGTAAATCGTTTGTAAAACGTCACCCCGGCGATATTCTCCAATTCCCACCGCCAAATTTGCTGTAAACGGTTCAGCATTCACAGGCACAAAGACCTGGCGTCGAAACTGATTCACAATGTCCAATAGATGATGATTCACCCCGGCTTTATCCGTCCCATACAGCACAATCACGAACTTTTCATCGCTCCACCGCCCAATTAAATCCTCCTGTCGGAAACTCGCCTTCAAAATTTTGGCGCAGCGTTTGAGCACTTCATCTCCGCAAAGATAGCCATGGAGATCATTGATTTCGCGCAACTGGTACAGATCGACGATCGCCAGACACATGGGCTTTTCATGGCGGTGGGCAATGCGTAAAAAGGTCTCCGCTTGAGCCGTTAAGGTGCGGCGATTGGCGACTTGGGTGAGGGAATCGGTTTCGGCTAGGCTGCGGAGGAGACGCGATCGTTCTAGACGATTGAGCAGGCGGGTAATCAGTTCCGGGCCAATCACAGGCTTGCGGACAAAATCATCCGCTCCAGCGGCAAAGACTCGGTGGGTCAGCTCAGGATCCCGACTGTCGGTGAGAAATAGCACGGGCAGATCACTCCACTGCACGGTATTGCGCAGGGTTTGGCAAAGGGCCAGTCCACTCACCTCTCCCATCATGACTTCCAAAATCAACAGGTCCGGTTGGTAATTCTGAAGTTCTATCATCAAATCAGATGTGACCGGGAGTGCAACGACTTCAAAGCCCCAAGGCTGGAGCACCTGAGTTAGATTTTCAACGACGGCATCATCATCATCCAGGATCAGAATCCTCGCCTCAGAAGGTTTTCGTTCAGGAAGGAGAATTGGGATTGGGATTTCGAGGTTGCGCTGATCTAGCTCGATCAGATCCGAAACATCGGCGGGCGCTTCACAGGATTCGGGAATCAGGCCCGCTTTCAATTGAGCGGCTTTCAGCCCTTCATCGATCGCCTGCGCGCTCATCAGTTCCAGGGTTTGACGCAGTTCTTGAACGTGCTGAGTGACGGACTCTAGGGATTGATCGCTGCCCTGACGCGCTTGGGAAAACCATTGCTCAATGTCCTTGGCCAGTTCAGAACCCCGATCGAGGGAAAACATGCCCAGGGACCCTGCTAATTTGTGGGCTGACTCTTCAGCAACTTGAATACTAGAGGCGTTCAGGAGACCTTGCTGGGCGACCGCGATCGCCTGCTCTAAATGTTCCATCCGCGTGAAGAGCTTGCCCTGGGACTGTTGCCACACTTGGGCGAGTCCAGCGGCAATGCGATCGTCCATGGCTTGAGACGCATCTCTCAACTGGGGCACCGCAGACGTTGAGCTAGAGCTTGAATTTGAGATGGAAACCGCTAGTTCGACAGACTCAACTGATTCAGTCGATTCAGTCGATTCAGCCGCGATCGTTTCCGGTAACTTGCGGAGACGATAGCCAATGCCATAGACCGTCTCCACGGGATCGTCGGTGACTTTTGCGGCCTTTAACTTATTGCGAAGCCCCTTAACGTGCGATCGAATCGTATCTTCCGAGGGCGGTGTATCCAGCGACCATAGATGATCAATCAACGCACTAGAGCTATAAATTCGCTGGGGATTGCGCAGGAGCAACTCCAATAGGCTATATTCTTTAGGCGTAAGTTTTAAAAGTTTCTCATGCCATCTAACTTCACAGGCATTCGGATCCAACATCAGACAGCCCCAATGCAAGGTTGGGGGCAGAGCCGACTGTCCCCGGCGTAATAATGCCCGCAGTCTGGCTAACAGTTCCTTGAGGTCAAAGGGTTTGACCACATAGTCATCAGCCCCGGCATCAAGACCTTCGATCAGGGTGGCGCGATCGTTATGGGCTGTGACCAACAGAATGGGGGTCATGCTGCCGCTCGATCGGAGTTTTTGACAAAAATGAATGCCATTCAAAATGGGCAGCATCACATCCAGCACGATCACGTCGTACTCACAGGTCATCGCATAGTCCCACCCCATGCGGCCATCACTCGCCACATCTACGGTGTAGCGATGCTCGCCTAGAGCGATCGTTAAGCTCTGGGCTACGACTTCATCATCTTCGACAACCAGTACACGCATAGCTCTCCGGACTTAAATCTAAAACTCACTAGAAAACCCGATCGCAATCCCACCCTTTCATTTTTACAGAAAACTTAGGCCGTCTAAGATTGTGCGACAACGAGTTATTCGTTATTAACCATCAGATGTAAAGAGCGCAGACTGCAAAGTTATCGCAAAAACCAGGGAAAACAATGTACACAGCAAACAAGAATTGGCGTCAAATGCAAAAAACGGTTTGAATAAATGCGATTTATCGATAATTAAGAAAAAATGTAGCGTTTGTTGCATTGTTAGCCTATCTGACGGAGTAAGAGAAAGAAGGTTAACTTAAACACTAGAGACAAGGATTAACTTTCTTTTTAGAATTCAGAGTTTAGAATTTATAGCAACAGACGCGCTCTTAATCTTGGGTCTTAAATCTTGGGTCTTATTTTTTCTGCTTCAGCCCTAGGCGAGAGGCAAAAAAGAGGATATTCCTCAGATGATAGATTTGCTGAGTAGGCCGCTTGATACGATTTGATGCGATCCTCTAGTTCCTGAGCCGTCCTGTGAGCCGTAAGTGCTGTGAAATTATGATTGGGAAAATTCTTGCAGACCGTTACCAAATCACCGAAGTTCGTGACTCCGGCAGGGTTTTGGTCGCCGAAGATACGCATCGTCCGGGATATCCGCTCTGTCTGATTCAACGTCTTCAGGGGGCGGCTTCGAATCCTCAAGGGTTTCAGATCGCTAAGCTGATCTTAGAGCAGCGGGTGGAGGCGATCGGACGGTTGGGGAAATTCAGTCAGATTCCAGCCGTATTGACCTTTTTTGAGCTGGATCAAGGACTGTATCTGCTCGAAGAAATGGTGATGGGCCATCCCTTAAGTCAGGAGTTGATTCCCGGCACTCCTTGGTCTGAGGCACAGACCTGTGAGTTGATGCAGGAACTGCTAGAGATGCTCATCTACATGCATCAGCATGACGTCATTTTGAGAGGACTCCGCCCGGACAATCTGATCCGCCGCCAAACGGATGGCAAGCTTGTCATTGTCAATCTGCTACTGTTGCCAGCTCGGTCCCGTCCCCAGGTGGTCCCCACGGACAGCGCCTTGGAGGTGAGTCACATCTACATGCCTCCGGAACAGCTTCAAGGGAATCCCATTTTTAATAGCAATCTCTACTCTCTCGGGATGATTGCGCTGCAAGCCCTGACGGGACTCCCGCCCACAGAACTCCCAGAGATCAAGTCTCACTGGCACGATCGGATCAACGTCAGTCCCAAGTTCCGCGCATTGCTCGATCGGATTCTGGCCAACGAGACCCGCGATCGATACCGATCGGCCAAGGAAACCCTGACGGCGCTGAAACAAGTCAGCGAGGAAGAGTTGCATCCCACGGAAGATAGTCCAGCGCTCTTCATTCCCACTCGGCCCCACCATCCCCCGGTTTACCACTCTCCCCAGGAAGAAACCGCCGCCATCGAGAATTTGACGGAAGATTTGGAGCGTAGCCTAACGTCCAATCTAAAACAGGATGTTCTGGCCAGTGATTTGACCAGCCATTTGACGCGCACCTCAGTCAAGCGATCGGAGGGCGATCGTACGCCAGAAGCCTATCACGACCTGCGAATCGCCGACCTTGGCTCAACGCTTGGCTCCAACCTTAGCTCAGAGCCGACGGGTTCCGAATTAGCGGCTTCTCATGCCAGCGAGCTATGTGAAAACTCAAATTCTGAATCCAACCATCACCTGAGTCGCGACTTCGCCCCCACCCCCACTGTGCTCAATCCCACGCCCCTCTCCAGTGTGATCTTGGAAACGCCCCAATCGCAACCGATCACCTCCAGCCCCTCCCATCTGCTCAACGGCCAGCCCTCGGAGCCTCAACTCCCCATCACCCGCCTCCAACCCAAACCCTGGTGGCGATCGAAACGAGTTTGGGGAGGCTTGGGCTTATTTGTGGGACTCTCCTCCCTCTTAGCTTGGCATTTCCGTCTGCCCCAAAACGCGCTATCTGCCTACCATCTGAATCAAGGTCAAGAAAAAAGCAGCCGATCGCAATATAAAGGTGCGATCGCCCAATTCAACGAATCCCTACGCTGGAATACTCAAAACTCCGGAGCCTTCTTCAGTCGGGGCTACGCCTTTTACCAACTGCGCAACTTCCGTCAGTCCCTCGACGATTTCACCCAGGTGATCAACCTCGAACCCAGTTCAAATCTGGCCTTCAGTGCGCTCTTCTATCGCGGCAATCTGCGCATGAGCCTGGGCGATCCCCAAGGCGCGGTGCGGGACTATAACCAAGCGCTGGAAGTGGATAGCACGGCGGCTCTTGCCTTCGTCCAACGCGGCCAAGCGGAAAATGCGCTGGGCAAATCTGGCAACGCCCTCAAAAGCTACAGCCAAGCCATCCGTCTAGAACCCAACCTGGCAGCAGCCTACCTCAATCGCTGCCTCACGAAATCCAATCTGAATGACCAACCCGGTGCCATTAGCGACTGCACAGAGGCCACAGGCATCAACCCCAACCTCCTCACCGCTTATCAAAACCGAGGTCTGGCCTATCACCGGGCCGGAAACTACAAGCAGGCGATCGCCGATCTCAACGTGGCGATTAAGCTAGACGGCGAAGATGCTACCTCTTATTACCAACGGGGCTTGATCCGGCTGGATTTGCAAGACAAAGAAGGGGCGATCGGGGACTTCAACACGGCGATTCAGTTTAAGAGCGACCATGTGTTTGCCTACTACCAACGCGGTCTGGTTCAGGAGAAGTATGGCAATGTGGACGGGGCGATCGCCGATCTAGAGATGGCCATGAAACTTTGCGTCGAGCAGGGCATGACGGGCTGTTACCGAGATGCCCAATACCAACTCAAACGCCTTGGTAAGGGCGACATCCCCCGCGACAAACCCAAGCTCAACCCGAAAACGGATGCTATTTTCAATGAGCGCTACACGCCAGATAGCAATATTCTTTCGCCTTAAATTACAGAGAAATCGGCCCTAGATATTTCTCTAATTTTGGAGAAAAGACCTCATAGATCATCGTCAACGGCTGACCATGATGCCAAAACAGGTAATGTCTCCCCCAAAAAGGACCGGGATGGTCAAAGGCGGCTGAAATCTCTTCCGAATGGCCATAGTACAGACCCTGCACATCTCGATACAGTTCGGTTCTGAGTTTGGCTAGGCTGGCCCAGATGGGGAGCGATCGGTTTTCCAGGTATTCATCGACGTGGCTTTGTTCCCACCAGGACGTCGCATAGGCGGTGCGTTCGCCGCCATTGGTGAGCCAAACTTGACGACGTACCCGAGGACCGGGGATTTGGAGGATTTGAGGTGGGGCTTGGTCGGAGGTCTGTCCGATGGCGGACATGTCAATGAGGTCGATTTGGGTGGGGTTTCCGGTCAAAAGCTGAAGATAGCGCGTCGGAGAGCCGTCACCTAAGAGCATCATTTGCCAAGCAGGGGCGAGCTGATGGTGCGGCAACCCGGATTGGATTTGCCGATCGTCACTCTGCCACAGCAAATCCAACTGATGCCAACCGGGTGGCGGAGAGACGACCGAGAAACTCGCAGGAGGGGTTAGGGGAAGGGTGGCAGTCAAGGCAATCACAGAAGGTAACGGTTTGTTACTTTTTATGATAGCGCGATCGCCTGGACGATCGCGCTCGAACGATCGCCTTGCCTGAAAGTCCAATCTACAGATTATCCATTTGTTTTTTAAGAGCCTCTAGTTCGGCGTCTACGGCTGGATTTGGAGTCGCTGCTGCACCTGAGATTTGGGGCGTTGATGCGGCGGCACTGCCACCGAGCATTTGGCTTTTCATGGCGGCGAGTTCGTCATCCACATTGCTGCCACTTTCGAGGAGTGCAAACTGCGCTTCTAAGCCTGCACCGCCGAGTTCAGCAGCGGCAACCGATCGGGCTTCGATTTGCAGGACTTTGTCTTCCATGCGCTCGAAGGCAGCCATGGCGCTGCCTGTGTTGTTGCTGTTGATCACAGACTGAAGCTGCTCGTTGGCTTTGGCTGCTGCTGCCCGCGCTTTGAGCATGTCTTTCTTGGTCTTGGCTTCGGAGATTTTGCTCTCCATGGCCATGAGATTTTTGCGTAACTGGTCTACTTGGGAGACTTGGGCATCCAGTTGGGTTTTGAGGGAGGCTGCGGTGTCAGAGAAGGCTTTTTTACGAACCAGGGCTTCTCGGGCGAGGGTTTCATCGCCTTTTTGCAGGGCAAGCTGAGCGCGAGATTGCCAGGTGTTGGATTCGCTGATGTTTTTCTCGTACTGCTGCTGGCTGCGCTTCTGAGCGGCGATCGCGGTGGCCACGGCCTGCTTCATATTGATCAGGTCTTCCTGCATATCCATGAGCGCTTGCTCCAGAATCTTTTCTGGATCTTCCGCCTTGCTCACCATGTCATTGACATTTGCCCGTACCAGACGGCCCACGCGATCGAACAGTCCCATAACTTCTTCCTTCCTGAGGGTTGAAACTTCAGTTTAGCCTTTCTCCACTAGTCTAGAAAAGTTCTGAGGAAACGACTAGGGAAATCTCTCAATTGTCGGGTAGGGATTTCAACCATGTCCTCTGAAAAACCCCGCAGAATCTATGATCCTACGGGGCATTATGACAGAGGTTTAAGTTGAATCTGAGAGCAGCGTTAGGTCAGTTCTAGATCAGGGCTTCTAGTAGGCGTTATTGAATGCCAAAGGAGTGGCCAAACGTAGACCGAGATCCGTTTCGGAATTCACGACTAGGACTTCAGCCTTGTTCTGTCCATTGGCGAGCCAGCCGCCGACTGCCCCTGCTGCGGTTCCGATGAGGATGTTGCCCCAGCCGATTTGGCGGTTGCCTGTGACGGCGGAGACGATCGCACCTGCACCTGCACCGATCGCAGCCCCAGTCAAGATCGATGTGGTGTTAATGCCCTTACTGATGGTTTCTTTGCGAGTGATGATATCGGTGGAGGCATCCAGGGTCATGCTGCGACCGTTGGGCATGAGCAAGGTGCGAGCCACGAAGCGGGTGCCTTTTTCTTCTTTGCCGTCGCGGTTGGTGATGGTTGCGGGGATGAATTCACCTTCGACGGTGCTGCCTGCTGCAATCAACACACGACCATCGCTAGAGCCAATGCTGCGGGGAATGGTCAAGGTTGCAGCCATTCTTTCGTCGGGAGCAAGGACGACTTTAGGCGCTTTGGTGTAAGTCGCGGGAATCACGGCACCTGCGGCAATCCGGACGGTGCGATTAAAGACGGCGGGACGGCCTGTGTTGTATTGAGCGATCGTGGTGGGACGCGATTGAGCATCGGCGCGGAGCGTTGCGATCGGAAGTAGTCCTGTAGTCGTGACGCCCAATGCTAGAGCGAATGCAGCAGATGAACGAGCGGCGAAAGTAGTAGCAGTTTTCATGATTTGTTTTTTCCTGTGTGAGTGCTGAACCTGAATCCCTTGACCGCCTAGATTTTAAAAAGGTTCCCAAAAAGTTTTGGTTGAGTTCAGGTTTAGGTCTCGGGCGGGTTTTAGGTCGGGTTGTCGAGTGATTCTGGATCAACTCCTAGCTCTCGTAACTTGGCAACCAGCCGTTCATTGCGTTGACGTTCAGCTTCAGCGCTTTCCTCTGGCGTCGGTACCAGTACGCCATCCGCCGTGAAAAACCGCAACGTCTCTGCGTGAATTCCTAGAAATAGCCCTAACTGTTGACTCCAGAGATGGCCTAATTCATTGGGTGGGAGTTCCTCATACTGACCATCCACCAGATGAAATCCCTTGAATTCGTAGCTAGCGGGATCAAACCAGAAATAGTCTAGGGTGCGGAAAACATTGGCATACAGGGTCTTCTTGAAGCCCCGATCGGTCTTCGCGGTCGAATCAGACAGGAGTTCGATGATGACGTGGGGATACTGACCGTTTTCTTCCCAAATGACCCAGCTTTTACGAGGCCGTTTCTCTGCGCCCAACACGACAAAGAAATCAGGACCGCGAAAATCTTCGGATTTTTTTTGATTTGGACTGTAATAAACGGTCAGGTTTCCGGCGGCGAAGTAATCCGTGCGGTCTTTCCAGAGCCAATCAAGGCATTTCAGCAAAAGCAGGAGTTGCTGGAGGTGAAGGGAGCTTTCCAAGGGAGGTTCATCACTATATAGATCACCCGGTGGGAAGACAATATCCTCGTCGGGCTGGACGGCATCCAACAACAAACTCTCGGCTGGCTCTAGGACATCCGATCGGGTTTCAGTAGATTTGGTCGCGACAATGGACATTATTGAGTCCCTCTCGGCTTATGAGTATTGTTCTATTGTAGGGCTTCGACTTCGCTCAGCCCACGACATGCGAAGTTGAGGGCTGAGCCGGAGTTGGAAATATCAGCGGAGTCGGAAATATCAGAGTTTGAGGGCTGAGCGGAGTCGTAGTTTACGTCCGCAAGGACTAGCCCGACTTAAACACCGATCGCCGCTCCTTCGTCCAAGTCCCCACAGGCATCCACTAGACCATCTACTCCATCCACAATCCAAATCTTCGTCCCCAATTCTGCGGCCACGGCTTCCACGGTCATGTCGTCTAAAAATAAAGTTGAATGAAGCTTAATCATCAACGAAGGCAGCAGAATTCCATCGCCCAGATCTTTGCCCTTTAGTGCCGCCACAATATCTTGACCTGTAATCAATCCTGTTACAGAGATTTCCTGACCCCAATAGTTGCTATTCAAAGCGGCTAAGGTGATGTGCAGGTTTTCGACTTGGTTGAGCCGATCGACGATCGGTTTAAATGCATGTTCGACGGCGTTACCGACGATCCAGGTTAATCGGGTGGGTTGGGGCAGGGCGATCGGCAGATCGACCGCCGCTTCTTCAAATTCCTTGAGAAACAACCGAATGGAACCCACGCCGTTGCCGATTTGAGGATAGTCTTCGTAATGTTTTTCGACGGGGATCGGTTGCTGGGCGATTAGAAACCATTCGTCCGCCAGCCAAGCAAAGGTGGAACCGTGGGTCTTTTGAAAGGTTTTTTGGAGCGCTTGGACTTGGGCGATCGTCTCCGTTGCTTTTTCCCGCGAGACCGGAACCAAGGCATCTTCATCCGGCCGAAAGCGCGTCAATCCCACGGGCACCACTGCCGCTGAGATCACCGCCGGAAATTCGCCTTGATGGAACTTCGCTAAGTCTTCCAAGGTTTTGGTCAATTGTTCGCCGTCGTTAATACCGGGGCAGACAACCACTTGGGCGTGAATTTGCAATTGGTGATCTTGAAACCATTGAAGCTGTTGTAAAAGTAACCCTGCGCGGGGATTCTTGAGTAAGCGCGATCGGACCTCAGCATCCGTGGCATGAACCGAGACGTAGAGCGGCGACAACCGCATGGCAGCAATGCGATCCCATTCGCGATCGGGCAAATTAGTCAGGGTCAAATAACTGCCATAGAGAAAGCTAAGGCGATAGTCATCATCTTTGAAGTACAGGCTTTCGCGTTTTCCGGGGGGTTGCTGGTCGATAAAGCAAAAGGGACAGCGGTTCGTACATTGAATCAACGCATCAAACAGCGCCGTCTCAAACTCCAATCCCAAATCTTCGTCGTAGTCCTTTTCGATTTCAACGGTATGCTTGCGGCCCTTGTCGTCGAGGACTTCGAGTTCTAAAAATTCATCGGCACAGAAGAACTGATAATCAATCAAATCTCTGGGCTGTTGACCATTGACCGAGACGATCGCATCTCCAATCCCAAACCCAATCTCTTCTGCGATCGACTCTGGCAGGACGCGAGAAATTTTTGCGGGTTGGAGGCTCATGACAGTGTCGGCTGATAAGGGAACAAGTTGCGATCGCGATTTACGATCAAAGTCGATCGCAGCCTACTAGTGTATCAAACTCACTCCATGAGAAGGTGATTGAGAGGGATTTGTTCTATTATGAGAAACATAGAGATTGGTGAAACACCCTCAAACATATGAGTAACGTACAAGAGCTTGAACGCGCTGTCAGACAGTTATCTTCAGAAGAATTAACAGCTTTCCGAGTCTGGTTCGCAGAGTTTGACGCTGAGGTTTGGGACCGTGAGTTTGAGGAGGATGTTGCGGCAGGTCGGCTGAACGCTCTGGCTGAACGAGCATTACAACATCTCAGTGCTGGACGTTGTACAGACCTATGAGGCACCGCGCGACTCCAGACTTCTGGTACTCCTATCGACAATTACCAGTCGAGATTCAAGAATTAGCCGATCGGTGTTACTCCGTTTTGAAGCAGGATTCTCGACATCCATCGCTACACTTCAAAAAGGTAACGCCCTTTTGGTCAGTACGAATTGGGATTCACTATCGGGCTTTAGCGATCGAAGAAGACGGTGACATGGCATGGTTTTGGATTGGGTCTCATGCGGATTACGATCGGCTATTGCGAGGATAATCTCGATCGCTATTTCCACAGTATAGCCCTCACGAAGCGCCTAATCTGGCAAAAATTCAACATTCAAAACATCCTCGATCGCATAGGCACAAAGCGCAGGAAACAGGTCGATCGCCTGTCCAGTCTCCGCCTCAGCTTGCAATCGCGCATCCTGATAACATTCATCGAGAGACGCTTCTAAAACCGATCGTAAGCTCGGACTCGATGTCAACAATTTCCGAATGCGCGTCCGTTGTTCAATTAACGTTCCCCGCCAACTGCCAGACCGCATTTCTGGCTGAAACTGCCACTTGAGTAAATGCATCAACAACACCGTCAATCGGCTTTCCAATGCACGACGATCGCTCCGTCCCAAGCTCTCCACCTCATCTAATAAATTCTCTAAATCCAACGCCTCAAAATTGCGCGATCGGAGTGCTGCCGCCATCGCCTGAGTCCAAAGGTAAAAATCCTGCTCATACAAATCAGACTGATTTGAAAAAGATTCGGGAGAGCGCAGTTGTTCAAGCACGATCGACTTCTCCAAAGATTTAGAATGTTGAATTATGAATGTTGAATTATAAATGTTGAATTATGAATTCTCAATTCAACATTCATAATTCTCAATTTACCAGTTCGGTCCACTATGCATCAACCACTTCGCCTCTGAACTCAAACAAACGCCACCATAACGCTGCAAAATGGGGCGCATTGCGTTCATGACTTGTTTTTCCTGTTCATCATCACAGACGGCTAGCACATAATCATTGCAGGCTCCATCGAGATCAATGTCACAGGCCGTCGTACCCCGATCGCCCTTGCCACTGACATTTCGCAAAATGCTGTAACCCTTAACATGTAACGAATCCAGCATTTCCAAAACCTTCCGCAACTCCACAGAAGGCGTAATAATTTCAATGCGTCTGACGATTTTTAATTGAACTTCGATCGGTTCTGACATGATGACCTATCCCCAGATTTTTTTAATAACTTCAAAGTAAATGGGAATTCCCACCACAATATTGAACGGAAACGTCAATGCCAACGCCATGGAAATGTACAAACTAGGATTCGCCTCAGGCACCGACATCCGCATCGCCGCCGGAACCGCAATATAGGATGCACTGGCACAGAGGACCGCAAACAGCAATGCATTTCCCTGGGACATCTCAATCACCGCCGCACAGAAAATTCCCAGTAGCGCATTGAAAATTGGCATGAAGATCGAAAACGCAATGGGAAATGCCCCCGCCCGTTTTAGATCGCCAATTCGTTGCGCTGATACCAATCCCATGTCCAACAGGAAAAACACCAACACCCCGTAGAACATATCCTCCACGAAAGGCTTCATCTTAATCCAGCCCGCCTCTCCCGTCCAATAACCCGCCCCTAAGCTGATCATTAGCAGAAAAACCGACCCGTTTAAAAACGCTTCCCGCAGTACATTGCCCCAAGAAAACTCAGGATCGTCTGGCTTCCTTTTTGCATAAATTCGCACCAACAGCAGTCCCACAATAATGGCTGGAGACTCCATCAACGCCAATGCCGCAATCATGTGCCCGCCGTAGTCAATCTCCAGCTTACTGAGGAACGAGGTCGCCGTTACAAAGGTCACAGCACTGATGGATCCATAGGTTGCCGCGATCGCCGCTGCATTGTAGGTATCAAACTTCAGGCGCAGCACTAAAAATGCGTACACAGGCACCAGACAGGCCATTGCCACCGAGGTCAAGAGTGTCAGTACAATCTCGGGTGTAAAGCCACTTTCCATGATTTCATGACCGCCTTTGAAGCCGATCGCCATCAGAAGATAGAGCGAAAACAGCTTTGGGAGCGGCTTAGGAATCTCCAGGTCCGATTTCACTAATGTGGCGATCATTCCACCAAAGAAGAACAAAACCGGAGGATTCAGAATATTGAGCAGAATGGAACTCGAATTCATCGAACAAACCCTTAACGCAAAACAGAGGGAGAACCCACTGAATCCTATCAGTGGAACGATCGACCCCTTGCCTTGCAGAGGTATAAATTGATAGTTCTTATCGTTTAGTTTCTATTCTTCACTCACTAGTCTTCACTCATCGACAACCGCCCCCGCCGCTTCCGGGCCTCCATCGCCCGCTCCAGCATCGTCAACAGCCCCGGCGACTCATTCTCAAGCTGAAGCAAAAACCGCTCCCCCTCTTCCACATCTCCCGGATCTTCCCCAGTCTCCATAACCGTCTGTAAGCGCGGCAGGGCGAGTTCATCCACGAGTTGAACCAAGCTGTAGAGGCAGCGGTTGAACTGCCGCTCGGTCAGGAGCGCATCTTCTAGGGGAAACTCGATAATGGCCCGAATCTCGCCATCGGAGGGATCGTACTCCCATTGCAGCATCTTGGTTTCCCAGGAAATGCAGAGCATGGTCTGAAGAATGGCCGTCTTGTGGGGATGGTCTTTCACATCGGTTAAGACGCGAGGCGCATAGATTTCAAAGAACTCGCCCTCTTCGTCCAACTGAATCACAATTAAAAACTGATCCAAATTTTCCGCATACACCCCTGTGATGATGCGATTTTCATCGGCTTCTACTCGATATTTCCAGCCCTTTTTGTCCAAGTAGCCTTTGATTTGGTCGAGAGTTGCTGCCATGGTGTGTGATTCCTGTCCATTCAGTTTAGAAGAAGCGCCAGTTTTGATGGGCGCAAAATGACTCTGGAATATAGTAACCCTAATCCGCTTTAACGGAATTCATGATTGTGCCAGAGCGCTTGGGCGATTTGTTCATAAAGGTGCTCAACCGGGCCAGAATTGTCCAAAACAACATCCGCCCGATCGCACTTCACTTGAATGTCCCACTGCGCCAAAATCCGCGCCTCCGCTTCTTCTCGCGTCAATGAAGACCGATCGCACAGCCGTTGAAGTTGCTGATCCCGAGGGCAGTATATCACCCAGATTTCGTCCACCTGTTCGGTCATTGCGGTCTCAAACAGTAGGGGCACTACCCAAATAATGGGCCGATCCTCTTGAGAAAAGGTCACAGTATCGGCCTGCATCCGACGCCGCACTTCAGGATGAATCTGGTTTTCGAGCCAGGTACGTTCAGTTGTATCCGCAAACACAATTCGACCTAGCGCTGCTCGATCGAGTTGACCATCTGGCAACAAAAGTTCGGATCCATAACGGTCCACGATCGCCTCTAGTACCGGGCTTCCGATCGCCACCGCCTCCCGCGCATAGACATCCGCATCCAATACCTTGAGTCCATGGTGCGATTCTAGACGCTGGGACACCGTCGTCTTCCCCATAGCAATCCCACCCGTGATTCCAATAATTGTCACAAGCTACCCTCGCAAAATCTTCACTCAAAGCCCCCAGAATTGGGGGTTGGGGGCGGTTCGATCGGGGCTTTACGGGCCGATCGGGTGGCCAGCAGTCCATACTTCGGAGCCACCACCATCGCCACACAAAACAATAGGGTTTGCAGCACCACAATACAGCCGCCCGTTGAACCATCAATAAAATAGCTCAAATAGGTCCCCACCACACTGGAAAACACCCCCGACGCCATCGCAATCCACACCATCCGATCGAACTGATCCGTCAACAAATATGCCGTTGCTCCTGGCGTCACTAACATCGCCACCACTAAAATTACGCCTACGGTTTGCAATCCTGCTACTGCTGTTAGAGACAGCAACGATAGCAATACATAATGCAACAATCCAGTATTCAAACCGATCGATCGCGCATGGGTCGAATCAAAACAAAATAGAACTAAATCTTTTCTAAGTAGCGCTAAAACCGACAGAGTGATCACGCTAATCACAACGGTTTGAATAATGTCTCCATCAGAGATTCCCAACACGTTACCAAACAGAATATGCGGTAGATCGATCGTGCTTTTGGTCTTAGAGACCATCACCAGCCCCAACGCAAACAATCCCGTGAAGACAACCCCAATCACCGTATCTTCCTTAATCCGCGTCTTCGATTGAATAAATCCGATCGCTGCCACAGAACCCACGCCAAACACAAAGGCTCCGATCGCTAATGGAATACTGAGCAGATAAGCCACCACCACTCCTGGCATTACCGCATGGGACACCGCATCCCCCATCAACGCCCAACCCTTCAGGGTCATATAACAAGACAATGCCGAACAAACTAATCCCACAAGGGCACTGACTGCGATCGCCTTGAGCATAAATTCATGCTGCAACGGCGCTAATAAATCTGGTATCAGTAACAATTCCACTCGCCTATCCTCCCTTCAATCCCTGCATAGAACCCCCAAAGGTTCGCGACAGATTCTCTTCAGTGAAGACTTCAGAGGTTTCCCCATAGGCTAGGATGCTGCGATTAATCAACACGACTTGATCACAGAAGGTGGTAATCGACGACAAATCATGGGTCGAAATCAAAATAGTATGGCCCGCATCCCGCAGATCCATGAGCAAATTAATCATCAGTTTTTCAGTTTTGATATCCACCCCTGCAAACGGTTCATCCAGTAACAGCACCGGACTTTGCTGAGCCAATGCCCTGGCAAAGAATGCTCGTTTCTTTTGGCCACCGGAGAGTTCGCCGATTTGTCGATCGCACAAATCAGAGAGTTCAACCCGAGCCAAGCTTTCATGGACAATCGCCCGATCGGAGGGCTTGGGCGATCGGAGCCAGTTCATATAGCCGTAGCGCCCCATCATCACCACGTCTTCTACATTCACCGGGAAATTCCAATCGACATCTTCAGACTGCGGCACGTAGGCAATTTGACTGCGTTTTTGCGCAGATTTGACAGGCAATCCGTTCACAAGAACCTGACCTTCATCAGGCTTGACAAATCCCATGATGGCTTTGAACAGGGTGGATTTGCCTGCGCCGTTCATGCCGACGAGTCCGCAGATGGTGCCGGGGGAGAGCTGTAGGGAGGCGCGGTGGAGGGCGATTTTGCCGTGGTAGGCGATCGTGACGTTTTGGAGGTCTAGGGTGGGTTGCATGGTGGGTTTAGGGTTTTGGGGTGAGGGCTTGGAGAAGCTGGGTGATGTTGTGGTCGAGGAGTTGGAGGTAGGTGGGGGCAGGTCCCTCGGGAGGAGAGAGGGAGTCTACGTAGAAGGTTCCGGCGAAGGTGGCTCCTGATTCTTTGGCGACTTGGCGTTGGGCTTTGTCGTTGACGGTGCTTTCGCAGAATACTGCTGGGATTTGGTTGGTTTTGACGGCTTCGATCGTGCGGATGATTTGCTTGGGGGTGGCCTGTTGTTCGGAGTTGACGGCCCAGAGGTAATGTTCTTTTAGGCCGTAGTCTCGGGCGAGGTAGGGAAATGCGCCTTCGCAGGTGACGAGGTGACGTTTTGATTCGGGGAGTTTGGCGATCGTGGCTTTGAGGCGTTGGTCGAGCTTTTGAAGTTTTGCGCTATAAATAGCGGCGTTTTGTTTGTAGGTGATGGCGTTTTGGGGGTCGAGTTCGCTGAGAGCTTGGCGGGTGTTTTCGATATAGATTAAGGCGTTTTGGGGTGACATCCAGGCGTGGGGGTTGGGTTTGCCTTGGTAGGCATCTTCGGTGATGTCGATCGTTTTGACGCCTGTGCTGAGGGTTTTGCGGGAGACTTTGGGGAGATTGGTGTAGAAGCGATCGGCCCAGCGTTCGAGGTTGAGTCCATTGTCTAGGATCAGGTCAGCGTCTTTGGCCCGTTCGAGGTCGCTGGGGGTGGGTTCGTAGCTATGGATTTCGGCTCCAGGCTTGACGATCGAGGTGACGATCGCTTTATCGCCTGCGACGTTTTGCACGAGGTCCGCGAGGACGGTGAAGGTGGTGAGAATGACTTTCTTGTCCCTGGGCGTTTTGGTCACGCTGGCTGTACAGCTACTCAGCATCAGTCCAGCTAAACCGATGGAAACCACGGTGGAGATGGGCTTTCGGGGGAGACAACTGCGAATTTTGGCTGGAAGGTTGGGAGCGTTCAGTGCCATGAGGGACGTTTCATAATTGTCTCATTTTTCATAATCTAGCATAGTGATTCCAGAAAATGAAAGGATTATGAAAAGGTTTAAGATTTGGGTCCTAGGGCGCTTCCTGTGCGAGGGGTTTTGCTGGAACGATCGGAGTCTCAGGGATGCGCTAGAATCTAGGCTGTACGGGGCAAGCGCTCGAAAAATTACGCCTTGCGGGTGGATGCAGTATGCGAATTACAAAGATCTTCGTTGAAAAGTTGTTTGGTGTGTTTGACCACGAGATTCGGTTGAACCTGGACGATCGCATCACCATCATCCATTCCCCGAACGGCTATGGGAAAACGATTATCTTGAAGATGTTGGCTGGGTTGTTTAACGATCGATATTCTGAATTGAAAAGTATCCCTTATAAAAGGTTTGGTATTGAATTTGAAGACGGACAGAAGATAGAGATCGAGCCAAATGAAAAATGGGTAACAAAGATAAGAAAAGATGTGAATGTCTATCTAATCGAATCACAACGATTATTAAGTTTAACAGATGGAGAAAACAGCACTAAAAATGGAGACTCTTCTGCATTGCTATCCACAGTGATGTCCTATCCCGGAAAGTTGGCAGAGGTTATCAAAGGTGCATTAGCTGAATATGCTTCTGCCTCGCAATCATTGGATAGAAGTTTTCCTGCAAGACTGGTTAAACGGACGTCATTTGAGGAACTGACCAATGATGAGTTTCGCAATAAATTGGCAAACTTAGAAGATTTGCGAAGTCATCTGATGAATTTAGGCTTACTTGAAAAAAATGAAGAGAAGAGCCTTCCGATTCAATCTCAAGATATTGATGAAGGAAGCAGAAGGATTCTGTCCGTATATATTGAAGACACAGAGAAAAAATTGGGATTATTTGATGATATTGCAAAAAGACTAGATTTATTTCGAAGGATTATTAACTCGAAGTTTTCATATAAAGAGATTTTGATCGATCGTGAAAAAGGGTTTCTCTTCAAGTCTAATTACCCAGAAGATGTGGCAAATGAAGTTTCTGATTTTCTATCTCCATCATCGCTATCATTAGGCGAACAACATGAGTTAGTTATGATCTATGAGATTCTATTTCAAGTCAAGAAGCATTCTTTGGTGCTGATCGATGAGCCAGAGCTTTCGTTACACCTTGGATGGCAGGTTAAATTTCTCGAAGATCTACAGGAAATTAGTGCGTTGGCAGATCTTGATTTTTTGATTGCGACTCACGCACCCAGCTTAATTCACGATCGTTGGGACTTGACGGTCGAACTGAAAGGAGTTGCAGCGTGAGAGAGTTGCTGACCCCGAACGACTATGCCAATGAATTACGAATGCGACGTAGTAGTCATCAAGGTACATTTCTCATTGTAGAAGGAGTTTCAGATGCAAAATCATATCGGCAATTGACCGATGCAAATCACTGTGAACTGGTCATCGCACGAAATCGGGATATGGCTATTTCGATCCTCAAGATCTTACAAGCGCCAATGGTTCCTGGTGTCGTTGCGATCGTAGACAAAGATTTTGACGAACTGAATGGGTTATTACCCGATATTCCTAATCTATTTTTCACCGATACCCATGATCTAGAAACCATGCTGCTCCGATCGCCTGCCCTCGAAAAGTTGATAAGTGAGTTTGGGTCTGAGGAGAAATTGAAAGCATTTAAGAATGATGTACGGGAAACTGTCTTGGCAGCGGGTTGTACGATCGGTTATCTGCGATGGATTTCATTAAAAGATGCGCTCCACCTTAAGTTTGAGGGCATCAGTTTTTCGGATTTTATCGATAAAGATCTCAAAATCAATGAGTCAGTGCTGGTCAAAGAAGTCAAGAACAAATCCCAAAGGCCCAATCTTGACGTGAGCGATTTGCAGCAACGGTTAAAACACCAGAAAGATCCCAATCACGATCGGTGGCAACTGTGTTGCGGTCATGATTTTATGAGTATTTTGTCCTTTGGATTACGCAAAGCGATCGGTTCTCAGAATCCAAACGCAGTCACGGTAGAAATTCTAGAGCGAAGTCTACGTCTAGCTTACGAGCAAGTTTATTTCCAAGCCACTGAGCTGTATGTCACGATCGGACGTTGGGAAAAAGATCACCATCCCTACCGCATTTTAAAACTTATCTAAAGAGGTTCACCAATGAATCATCCCACCCTTCTCGCACTCCTTCAACTCACGAGTCCTGCCCTACCGATCGGAGCCTACAGTTATTCCGAAGCTTTAGAAACCTTAGTGGAGCAAGGCTTAATTCGATCGGCTTCTGATCTACAAACCTGGTTAGAGGAATCATTGGCCACAGGTTCAATCGCGGTGGATCTGGCGGTATTGCTGCGGGCGCATCGGGCTTGGAATCGGGACGATCGCGACAATCTAATCTATTGGAATCACTGGTTGTCGGCGACCCGAGAAACGGCAGAATTGCAACAGCAAAGTTGGCAAATGGGCCGATCGCTGCTGAAATTATTACAAAATCTTTATCCCCAAAATGATTGGACTGTTTGGGATATGAATTTGAATTGGAATATTGCGATCGTGTTTGCAATGGCTGCAGGACTTGCAGAAATGGATGAACAGACTGCCGCTTTGGGCTATGCCTATAGCTGGGCTAGCAACGGGGTGAGTGCAGGGGTGAAGCTGATCCCCTTAGGTCAGACGGCAGGGCAGCAATTGATGTTGCGTTTGACTGAACCCATTGCTCAAGCCGCCGATCGGGCTGTGATGGTGACAGACGATCGGCTCTTTAGTTGTAATTGGGGGTTGACGTTAGCCAGCATGGCCCACGAAACTCAATACAGTCGGTTATTCCAAAGTTAGGTCAAACATTATGACGACATCGCCTTTTCGGATTGGGGTTGCTGGGCCAGTGGGTTCGGGTAAGACGGCATTGGTTGAAGTGCTGTGCAAACGATTGCGCGATCGGTACCAGTTGGCGGTCGTCACCAATGATATCTATACCCAAGAGGATGCTGAGTTTTTAGTCCGATCGGGTGCGCTAGCCCAAAACCGCATTCTCGGCGTGGAAACAGGTGGTTGTCCCCATACGGCCATTCGAGAAGATGCGTCGATGAACATTGCGGCGATCGAAAAGCTCGAACAAAGTTTCACGGATTTGGATTTGATCTTTGTGGAAAGTGGTGGCGACAATTTGGCGGCGACGTTTAGTCCGGAGCTGGTGGATGCGACGATTTATGTGATTGATGTGGCGGGTGGCGATAAGATTCCACGTAAGGGTGGACCGGGGATTACTAAATCAGATCTGTTGGTGATTAATAAGACGGATTTGGCTCCTTTTGTGGGTGCGAGTTTAGAGGTGATGGATCGAGATTCCCGGAAAATGCGTGGCACGAAGCCCTTTGTTTTTACCAATCTCAAGACGACTGAAGGCATTGAAGCGGTCCTGACGTTTATCGATCGGCAAACCAATCTCCGTCCCTCATAATGGCTGATTTTAACGGTTTGTTAGTGCGATCGCAGTTCCCGATCGCACTGACGAAGGCTTAAGGCGGCTGAGGGAGGGGCGATGGTCTGCGACCGACCTTTGGTCATCGGACTTTTCAGAGTGGCAAGATCTCATTTATCATGAGACTATGTACAATTTTGGAGAAGGTGGTGCAACTTCCTCAGGACGCTACGATCGCCCCAGCTAAATTAAATCGCTATCTTCTGGTGTGGCGAGCTACAGATGATAAGTCTAAGTTTTTAGCGCGGGCTGGGTATGGAATCGACAATTGGGAGCAATTAGAGATTGACCTGCGGAGTCAGATTTTGCCGTTGGATGCGCTGCCCAGTGAAGAGATAAATCGGTTTGGTGATGTGTATGAAATTCGAGGAATGCTGGTGGGTCCAAATGGTGTGATTTTATCGGTAATGACGATTTGGATGATTGAGTTTGAAACGACGACTACGAAGTTCATTACGTTATATCCCGATCGAGAGGACTAAAAGATGGCATTTGAATTATTTTCGCGAGTGGCTTTGAACGTGAATGTGAGTGAACATGGTCTACAACGTGGAGATGTTGCGACGATCGTGGATCATCATCCGGTGAGCGAGGGTGAGGATGGCTATAGTCTAGAAGTGTTTAATGCGTTGGGTGAGACGATCGCTGTGCTGGTGCTGGCGGAGTCGCAGATTTCACCGATGATGCGAAATGAGGTTTTACAGATTCGGGTGTTGGATCAGGTGAGCTAGATCGTAGTTTCCGATCGCACTGATGAAGGCTTAAGGAGGCTGAGGGTGGGGCGATCGGTAGTCTTAGGAGGCTTCACTAATGTAGATTCTTGTGCAGACTCAACTCCTGAGTTGAAACGAAACACTCACCTTCAGATAAAATGTGTAAGGTTGATTCTTGGGATAGTAAAGTTTGTGGCAGAAAAACGACTTTCAGGATCGGGAGGCTATTGGGATGTTCTTGAGGAATCAGCCGATCCAACGGTCATTAAGCAATTCAATGATGATGCTTGTGCAGCGGCTTGCGGAGAGATGCTGTTAATCGATCGCGGTTGTCAGTCGATCTCACAACAAGAGATCGCTCGCTGTGCAGGAGGTGTGCCGATGGAAATTGCGATCTTGGCGCTTACCTTGAATCAATTGGGAGATCTGGCGGGAAGATGGATTGGAGCACCGATCGGGATTGATGGTGCGACGGATGAGGATCTCTTGCGGGTGCTGATGGGGACGGGAAGTTGGGCGGCTGGGTTCTGGGAAGATGGTGCGCCGATCGGTCATGTGGTGGTGGTAGATGGGTTTGATGAGTTAGGTCGAGTGTTGATTCGGGATCCTTGGGGATTGCAACGTAGCTCAATGCAAGGTGTTCGGTATAAAATGAAAGCAGATACATTTTTGGATGTTTGGAGCCGACAAGCTGTTTATTTTGTGAAATTATGAACGTGACTCTTCTAGCGATCGATCCAACCGCTGAATCCAATGCCTGGACTGTTGTGCTGCAAGTGGGTGAGGATGTAGAGCAATTTCAGATTGTTCGAGAATCTGTGTTGATTGGAGATTGTCAAGGATGGGCGTTCAATGCGGAGCCTCGATTTTACGATCGGTTTCAATTTAATCAACAGATTACGCATGAGGTTTTTCAAGTGTTGCGCCAGATCGTGAACGGTGAATCGATCGCGTTACCCAGGTTGATCGATCGGTTCTATAGTTCTCGGGAAGCTCAAGCGGAAATGCTCGATCGGCGTGGGGAAAAGCTGGAAGTTGTGGGTTAGCAAGGATTACCGATAGCATCTCAACGATCGCAGTTCCCGATCGCACTGACGAAGGCTTAAATCGGCTGAGGGAGGGGCGATTCCCGTTCCGGGAGGCTTCACCAACGGTGGGCTTAAGAGAGCGTACAGAATTTTGATGCCGTCCGTTGCACTAGGTTTGTTGGGTGGCAACCCTCATTGCGTTGCCATTTCTTTCAGTTTGCAAACAGTATTCCAGTTGCGATCGGTCATGGGTACACCCAGTAACTTCTCGCTACTTGCAGCGAGCTTAGACCTGCCGATACCTTCCGGTGCATGTAGATAAAAGATGCGATCAATTAAACAAAACCGCTCGCTATCCTTCTTTAGGCTTTCCAGTTTCTTCAAATCTGGATTCTCTGGTGCAACTGCTAAAAAACCAAGGTGCAATGAACTAGGTTCGGATTCTGCTTCTGGAAATGGATTGTTCGTCATTGCCGTTTCAACTTCAGAAGGTTCAATGACGAGAATCTGTGGTTCAAATCCTCGTTGTTCCTTGATTTCAGTCCCAAGTCTTTTGGAGAAGCTAGAAATGTCATTTGACGCAATTTGGAATACTACGTTGCCACTTTGAATATAGGTTTTGGCATTGCTGGCACCCAAGATTTCAAAAATGGATGTGAGATCCTTCATGGGTAAAGAGTTCTTACCACCAACGTTAATGCCTCTAAAAAGTGCAATGTATGTGTGCATAAATCACCCTATGAATTCACTGGTTGTCGCTGCCCAACGTTTCCGGTCTGCGGCTGTGAGCCACGTACCGTAACTATAGATCAACTTTGCCAGCCCGTAGCACCGGGATTGTTAGAGAACGGCAGGTTGTCAAGATTCATAAATTACTATGGTCTGTTCCTTTTTTACTGCTTCCTCATACCATTCAGTGATTTCGTCAAGTGAATCTTTCAAATTCTCCAGCTCCACACCAGCCGTTTCAGATTGATAACTGAACACCTGACATAACATTTCCCACCGTTCACTTAAATCACTTGCGCGCAAAGCACTCAAAGCACGATGTACCGTCTGCACTTCATCCAAGGATAGGCACTTCACATAACCATGTCCGCTAATGTTGCCAATTTCTCGACTCCCAAGTAAGGCATTGACCATATATAAATCCTGTCTCTCATCATACTGGGCAAGAAAATCACATAGCTCGTAGCCGATCGCCCCACTCAAAAACCAGTTCAAACTCGGCGGATCGCCGAAAACTGAGCGCAGATCTTGCAAACAAAGGGATTGATTCTGGGCTTCTTCAATAATCTGCGGAAGGAATGCCTGAACTTGGTCAAAAATCTCAGGTGTGACGAAGTGGTAAGGTGATTCCGGATAATATTCTTGAATAAACGATCTGTTCTCTTGAAGCTGCTGAATTGCAATCAACGATAATGGTTCAGGATGTTCCAAAATCTTGTAATAACCAAGGAATAGATCGACTAGCCCTGGATGCCGCTCTAATAAATCAAGGGTTCCAGATGATACATGGTGCAAATATAAATCAGTGGACATAGCTTGTTTCTAGCAATTTATAAATACGCCTCACCTTGAGTCTAAGTTCTCTAACAATGATTAGTCAGAAATTTTCTGCATAAGATCCCAATTTAGGTGGATGGGCAGAAACTTTCCGCATATCGCACCACTCACAGTGGATCAGTCTTTTTGACCTCAGCCTAAGACAATACTCGATCGCCCCTCCAATTTCCCTTAAGCAAATCTAAAAATTCAATCTACAACACGCTTGAAAACACAGATCAAATCCGCTACGCTAAATCTCACAAGATGCAACCGAGCATCTGGACCCAAAAATTTGAGCACCAATGGCTAGTGTTGACGCACTAACCATTGGCTAAACCACACGCGCTGCATACACCAGCGGGAGGTCTCAGGCTATGTTAACACGCAGCCTTAAGAGCGACCCCACTACCGATTCACCGTGGGGTCGCTCAAGTTTTTGGTTTTTTCCACCCTAGAAAAAACTAAAAACCACCATGAACATGGCTCAAGACCCGATGGTCTCTGACCGATCGGAGATCATCGTTCGGCACACCCGATCAATCGCAGAACCCACGCGAGTACTTCTCATCGGCACTCGCAGCGGCATTCAAGAAACGATCGATCACCTCTGCACCTTACACTTCTGCGACCATGCAGAATGGAGCAAAATTCAACCGCATCCCACTCGAAAAGACGACTTCCTTAGCACCATGACCAAATGGCGCATTTAAACTAACCGCGATCGATCGATCGTGATCCATCCCAACGATCGATCGTCTCTTTAATGCCCTTCCCCAGGACTACGAGCAACAATCGCTACGCCCCAAGCGTAATCTGCGATCGTCTCACCTCGATCGTCGAATTACAGACTCATAAAATGAACCCCTAAAACAAAAAGTATCGCTGCGCCATCGGTAATTCCGTTGCAGGTTCGCAGGTCAACAATTCCCCATTAGCACGCACCTCATAGGTTTCCGGATCAACTTCAATATTCGGCAGCAAATCATTTAGCTTCATATCGCGCTTAGAAAGATTGCGCGTATTCGTCACAGGCACCACGAGCTTGGTTAAACCCAATTGATCCTTAATGCCCCGATCGCAAGCCACCTGAGACATAAAGGTCATCGCCGTCGCCCCGATCGCCCCACCATAACTGCCAAACATCGATCGCATATGAACAGGCTGCGGCGTTGGAATACTGGCATTGGCATCCCCCATTTGAGCGGCGGCGATCGCACCCCCTTTGATCACCATTTCAGGTTTCACGCCAAAGAATGCAGGATTCCATAGACAGAGATCGGCCAGTTTTCCCACTTCAACCGAACCCACATGATTGGCAATGCCGTGGGTAATGGCAGGATTAATCGTGTATTTAGCAACGTAGCGTTTTGCGCGGAGATTGTCATTGCGATCGGACGAATCCACTGCCCCAGAACCCGCCAACCAACCGCGTTGCACCTTCATTTTATGAGCGCTTTGCCAAGTCCGAATAATCACCTCCCCAATGCGTCCCATCGCCTGAGAATCCGACGAAATCATACTAAAGGCACCAATGTCATGCAAAATATCTTCTGCTGCAATGGTCTCACGACGAATTCGAGACTCTGCAAAGGACACATCTTCGGGAATGTTGGGATCTAAGTGGTGACAGACCATCAACATATCCAAATGCTCATCCAATGTATTCATCGTGTAAGGTCGAGTCGGATTGGTTGAAGACGGCAAAACATTGCTCTCACCACAGACCCGAATGATATCCGGCGCGTGACCGCCGCCTGCCCCTTCGGTGTGATAGGTATGAATGACGCGATCTTTAAAGGCGGCGATCGTATCTTCAACAAACCCTGCTTCATTCAATGTGTCCGTATGAATGGCCACCTGCACATCATACTCATCCGCCACGCTCAGACAATTATCAATGGTCGCTGGCGTCGTTCCCCAGTCTTCGTGGAGCTTTAGACCGATCGCCCCCGCTTCCACCTGCTCAACAAGCGCCGCAGGTTGACTACTATTGCCTTTTCCGAGAAACCCAATGTTCATTGGGAAGGCATCTGCCGCTTGCAGCATTCGATACATATGCCATGGACCGGGCGTACAAGTGGTTGCATTAGTCCCTGCCGCAGGTCCAGTTCCCCCACCGATCATCGTCGTAACCCCTGAAGCCAGCGCCACTTCGATTTGTTGAGGGCAAATGAAATGAATATGCGTATCAATGCCTCCCGCCGTCAAAATCCGACCTTCCCCAGCAATGATTTCCGTCCCTGGACCAATGATAATATCAACGCCATTTTGGACGTAGGGATTTCCCGCTTTACCGATCGCCGCAATCCGTCCACCGACCAACCCCACATCGGCTTTAACAATGCCCCACCAATCCAAAATCAACGCATTGGTAATCACAGTATCCACAGCACCAGCCTGATTGGTAATCGGCGACTGCCCCATGCCATCCCGAATCACCTTCCCACCCCCAAACTTGACCTCTTCGCCATACAGCGTCAGGTCTCTTTCGACTTCAATCAACAGTGACGTATCCGCCAGCCGCACCCGATCGCCCACGGTCGGGCCATAGGTATCAGCATAAGCGCGGCGATTCATGCGGTAAGCCATAGCAATCTCAGAGGATAAAAGTATTTGTTCGGCCCTGTCGGGGATCTTGGAAGAGATGTTGTACAGTGTACTTAGACTGCGTACTTAACTCTTGTATTTAGCAAAAATCTTTAGATTTAGTTTAGCCCATCCCGCATCTAATCCTCCGCCGTTGCATCATATGACCGTCTCAGTGATCAAATCTCAGGATTTACCTAGTACAATCAACCTTGAAGGCCATAGCGAATCGCTTACTTGTGCGGAGTATTTTGCGGGAATTGGCTTGGTTAGATTAGGGCTAGAGAAAGTTGGGTGGAATGTTGTTTTCGCGAATGATTGGGCAAAGGATAAATTTGAGATGTACTCGGCTCATTTTGAGAATGCTGGCAGTCATTATCGAGTTCAAGATATTTTTTCGATTTGCCATTCTGAAATCCCCAATACAGTCCTGGCGACCGCATCGTTTCCCTGCACGGATCTATCGTTAGCAGGTAATCTCAAGGGTATGAGTGGCCAGTACTCTAGCGCTTTTTGGGGATTCACTCAAATTCTAGAACGTCAGGTCCATAAGCCGCCTTTGGTCATGCTGGAAAATGTACCCGGTTGGCTAACCTCTAACGGAGGCCAAGACTTCCGATTGACTATTCAGACGTTAAATCGGCTGGGGTATGCCTGCGATGTTTATGCGATCGATGCTGCCCATTTTGTCCCCCAAAGTAGACCCCGAATTTTTGTCATCGGCGTCCATACAAATCAAGATTACCAAACTAGATCTGTTTTTGAAAAACGCTCTATTTCATTAAAGACTCAGGCACTAGAAAAAGCGATCGCAGAGAATCATGATTTGCAATGGATCTTTTTTGAAGTTCCACCCTTGCCGGAGAGGGTCAAGACAACGGTGAAGGATATTATAGAAAACCTATCGGATGAGGACGATCGGTGGTGGGTTGAGGATAACGTTCAACGCCATTTAAATATGATGTCGCCCATTAATTTAGACTATTTAAAAGCGCTTCAGGATTTACCCCATTTTTCTTATTGCACAATGTACAGACGAGGCCGTGCGGGCCAACAGCGGGCAGAACTCAGAAAAGATGGCATTGCAGGTTGCCTCCGAACGGCGAGCGGCGGCAGCAGTCGGCAGATGGTGGTCAGAGTGGGGAAGGGAAGCATTAGAATGCGTCTGATGACGCCGCGTGAATATGCCAGACTACAAGGTGTGAGCGATGATTACCCGATTCCGTTACAAGTTAATCAAGCACTAACAGGATTTGGTGATGCGGTTTGTGTCCCGGTCATTTCTTGGATTGCTAAAAACATTTTAGAGTCTCTAGTTAAGTGGGTTCAACAAAATCCTGTAACTCACCATTCTTAATTGCTAATAGCCGAGTGCCGTGAGTCTTGACAAATCCAAAGGTAACAGATCGTCGAAACCTTTGCCTTGCTGCCGTTTCATAGTTCTCCAAAAGTTCAGGGAGCCATTTGTCAAATATAGATTTCATTTGCGATCGCTCAATCAACCAAACCTCAATATTGCCATAGCTCTCATCTCTGGTAATAAAAACATGATCAATTGCGCTGTCATTGGTTAACTTTTCTAGTCCATGGTTTCGATGATACTGGTATTCAAAGCTCCCGCCAATCACAGCAGATTTAACTTCGTAATTCATCAAATCTGCACCGTCTCCCTGTCTTGCCCGATCGTTCAATAAAATGGCGGCAAAAACCTCCCAATCTTTTGAGCCGATGCTGCCTTGCAGAGAAAAGCCATACCGCTCATAAATTTCGGCTTTATCTCGGCTGTAGTCCAGAATATAGATTTTGTAGAAAGCATAAGCTTCTTGAACTTGAAGCGTTGACACAAAAATCCCTCTGAAAAACTGAACTAGGATGGCCCAACGTTAGTCCAATGGCCCATTAATCAAACCATTAAAACCATACACTTGACGACTTCCCCCATAGGCAATGAGCTGCACCGTCTTCTCGTCCCCCGGTTCAAAGCGAATCGCCGTCCCCGCCGGAATATCCAATCGCATTCCTCTCGCCAAAGTCCGATCGAAAATTAAAGCCCGATTCACCTCAAAAAAGTGAAAGTGTGATCCGACTTGAATGGGCCGATCGCCACTATTCGCTACCTGCACCGACACCACCACCGCATCGGGATTCAACACAATGTCCCCCGCCTCCACCAATAGCTCCCCTGGAATCATACGTTTCACCTAATGGATAAAAGATCTAAAAAACCTCTTGCTCCCCCAAAAATGGGGGCTGGGGGGCCTTAAGGCCGAATGGGATCATGAACCGTAACCAGCTTAGTTCCATCCGGAAACGTAGCCTCCACCTGAATATCCGGAATCATTTCAGGAATCCCCTCCATCACATCATTACAGGTCAGCAACGTCGTCCCATAGGTCATCAGTTCAGCCACCGTCTGACCATCCCGCGCCCCTTCGAGGACTGCGGCGGTAATATAGGCGATCGCCTCAGGGTGATTGAGTTTCAGCCCTCTATTCTTGCGTCGTTCTGCGACCAGAGCCGCCGTAAAAATCAGCAGTTTGTCTTTCTCTTGGGGCGTTAATTGCATGATGGAATCAGGAGATCAACAATTTTGAAACTTATATTACCAAGAAACCTTAGGAAGAAAGGTTTTAAGTTGCGAAGTAACATTACAAATTAAAGGCATAAATTAAAGCTGCCAAACTCTAGGAATACAGGCCGATCGTCGCCGAGACTGCTGCCGTAACAACGTCCAAATCTCAATAAACCACCGCTGCACCGCCTGCCGATCGTCCCCCCGATACCGACAAACCAAGCCCCCTTCGATCGCACTCACCCCACAACTTGCACCAGACCCAAACTCCGGCTGCGAGTCCAACGCCCGAATCTTCGCCACCATCTCCGCACCAACCGACTCGCCTAACCAAACCAATAACCCCAAAATCGGTTGCCCCGCCGCCGCTTGAAGACTCTCCCATTGATCGCCCGTAATTTGTTGACGATCGATCCGCAACGGCTGACCCTGTTTCCACACCTCCAGCGCCGTCTGCCAACAGCCCTCCGTAAAGCGTTCCGATCTTGCACTCCGCCCCAAGCGCACAATATCCCAAGCACAAAACACCGCCCCCTCCTCCAAATTAACCCGCAGGTTTTGAGCATAGAGGGCGCTGTTAAAAATAATCGTGTCCTGGGGCAACCATTCCAAATAGGCATCCCGATCGAGATTAATCACAACCTGCTGCTGCGCAAATGCTCCTGTACTTCGATAAATTTTGGCAGAGGCGGCAGTGGTGATCAATGCTTCACTGCCAGGTTCTAGATTGATTTGGTAGGACAATCGATCGCCCCCCACCATCCCGCCCGCACTGTGCAAAATCACCAGATGACAGAGATTGGGTTCGGGATAAAACGGGCGCTGGATTTTGAGAGGGGCTTGGGCATAGCTTTTCTGAAGGATGGTCTTTTCACCCTCCAATCGAAACTGTAAATCAATCTGACCCTGCCAAGTTGTCGTCGAACTCATAAACAAACCATCAATTTCATAAAACGGAAGCGTGATCTCATCCTATCAGGCCCCTTGTTTTATGCCGATCGGTATAAGACAAGGGGATGCATTGATTGGCATCGAACAATCGACATAGAGCAACAGAAGGATGAAGAAAATCCTAGAGATTGGTATGACTAGAGAGCCTTAAGCCTTTTATCGATCACTCATCTCCCAATGATTTTTAAACTCCTCTCAACGTCCTCGATCGCAACCCTTACCTTGACGGGACTCGCGGTTGCAAGCGTCATGACACCCGCAGCCGCGACCCAATATCGGTTTACCAAGGTCGTTGATAGCAATTCTAATATTCCAGGAACCACCACCAAATTTTTCTCACTTGGTGAGGCATCCATCAGCGGCAACTCGGTCGCTTTTATCGATGGCAGTGGTAGGGGGGTGTATCTTTACAGCAATGGTCAACTGCGAACCATCGCCGACAAAAGTAAGACAGCCCCTAATCCCAAACCAGGACAGGATGCTTTTTTCAACTTTAAACGTCCGGTGATCAGCGGTCAAAACGTTGCCTTCGTGGGCATTAGTTGGGCGGGACGGCCTGAGGTCTCCCCCGCGATTTCAGGTGTCTACGCGACATTTAATGGCGGTCCGCTAGTTGCGATCGCAGACTGGAATAGCCCATTCACAACCACGGGCTACAAGTATTGGAACTTCGGCGGATACAGTGAAGAAAAGTCCGAAATTGATATCAAAGGTTCCCAAGTGATATTGGCCAATGGAACTGAATACGACATCAATCCCGAAAACCCCGACTACCTCAAGAAACCCCGCAAAACGTTCCTATACAAAGACTCGCAGTTAAAAGAAATTCCACCGATCGGCGGTAGTTTTGGATTTGCTCCCACCCTGGATGGCGATCGAATTCTACGCATTGAACCCTTCCGATATAGTGCGACCAATGCGCTGATTAGTGGGGGCCGTTTAACGTTGACCCAGGGTAATGAACCGCCGAAAACGATTGTAGATAGCAATACCAAGCTTCCTGACAATACAACGATCGCAGGGTTAGGATTTAGTTGGACCCAGGATCCCACCTATGCCTTCTTTAGTTCACCTAAATTTCCACCTGCTTTGAGCGGTAATACGGTCTTCTTCGCCGCGACCAAGAAGCCTTCTAGCCAGGGTGGACTCTATACCTATAATCTGCAAACCAAAGCGATCGCCCGCATCGTTGAACAGGGAAATCAATTAGACGATCGCAAAACCATTTTGGGGAGTTTTGGCGATGTGGCGGTTAGTAGTAACAGCAATCTAGCCTTCCGCGCCCAGGCTGTCCAAGTTGGAGAATCCCCCAACAATAGCTCGGTCGAGGATACCTTAAATGGCATTGTGGCGCGAAGTAATGGCAAGCTATCGCTGGTCATGCGCGCAGGCGATCGCATCGATGGCAAAACTGTGAAGCGCCTCAAGCGTTTAGGGAAGAAGTTCCTCAGCGGCAACAAAGTCGTATTCACTGTTACCTTCACAGACAACAGTGAAGGGATCTACATTGCGCAACCGATCGCAGAACCGACCCCGTAGCCGATCGTTTCAAAACGTTTCAAACCCCCTGGGCCTGTCAGATCGAATGCAATAAAGGTTGTCTCGGTCTGACAGGGATTCCAATCATCCGCTCCGATCGTCTAACATGATAGGCAGACGTGATGGGACATCATAATGGTCTTGACATTGCCTTCGATCGCGATGCCTCAAACAGAACAAGATTCAGACAGTCAGAGGGTCATCTTGCATGGGATGAGTTGGGCGATCTATGAATCGATGCTAACCGACTTGGGCGATCGCAAAACCAGAGCCATGCGTTCCCCATGCTCACGATCGATCAACTCCTCACCTTTATCCAACAGCGCGAAACCCTAGATGACAATGGCGTCGTCCGAAACGTTCGCAAATGGATTCAGGAATGGATCTCTCATCAATCAGTGTGATCAAATCTCTGAACGAAGAAGCATTCACCATGAACCGGGATCCTTGGATTGAACGTTTACACGAAAATCGCCTCATGCGATCGGTCTCAGAAGTGATGACCTTTGAGACGACCTTAGCGCTACTCGCTCAGAACCCCGACCCATCGGATCTGCTGAACTTACATCTGATTTTGGATGATGCCTGTGAACAGCCCGAGGTGATGTTTGGGCTGATTCATTTTTTAGAATCGTTTGATCTCAGAACACAGGTCAAGGCATTTGTTCAAGCCAGACCCCAACTCAACCACCAAGCCACTGAATGGTCCGACATTCTTCAGTCTCGACTCATGAACGATCCGATCGCCCGATCGGTCCTTGAAGACGAGCTGCGATCCGAACTCAAACCCAAAATTGCGATCGGCTCCAAAAACACGTAATAATCTCTAGGCTGTCGCTTCGGTCGTCCCCATGCTAGCCAAACGGATTGTTCCTTGCCTCGATGTTAAAGCAGGCCGCGTCGTCAAAGGCGTCAATTTTATCGAACTGCGCGATGCAGGCGATCCCGTGGAAATGGCCCAGGTCTACAACCAAGCCGGAGCCGATGAACTCGTCTTTCTCGACATCACCGCCAGCCACGAAGACCGGGATGTCATCTTCGATGTGGTCTACCGCACCGCAGAACAGGTCTTTATCCCGCTGACCGTCGGCGGCGGTGTCAACAACACCGACGTAATTAAAAAACTCCTGCGGGCGGGAGCCGATAAGGTCAGTATTAATTCTGCGGCAGTAAAAGATCCTGATTTTATTAACAAAGCCGCACGGCAGTTTGGGGATCAGTGCATCGTGGTCGCGATCGACGCTAAACGCAGGCTGGACAGCGATCGCCCGGGTTGGGATGTGTACGTTAAGGGCGGACGGGAAAACACGGGGATCGATGCGATCGACTGGGCCAAAAACATGGTCTCGCGGGGCGCAGGCGAACTCCTTGTCACCAGCATGGACTGCGACGGAACCAAGGCGGGCTACGACTTAGACCTGACCCGAACGATCGCCGATGCCGTCAACGTCCCCGTTATTGCCTCCGGCGGCGCGGGCAACTGTGACCATCTCTATGATGCCCTGACCGAGGGTGGAGCCGAAGCGGCCCTGTTAGCATCGCTACTTCATTACGGAGAGTTAACGGTCTCTCAGATAAAGACATTCTTAAGCGATCGGGGCTTAAAAATTCGTAATTAAGACCTGAAACCCTGACTTAGATAGAGTTTCAGAGGGATTGATAAGACGATCGAGGGGAGTAGTATGAGAAAAATCCACAGTTTACAATTCTCAACAGGACAGGCTTTAATAAAGATCTGTTACACATCTTTACCCTATGGTTGTTCTAATCTTCCTCTCCGTCGTTGCTCTAGTCGGCCTTGCCCTGCACTTCATGCAGGAAGCCGTGACGAAACAAGAATTTTCACTGATGATCGCGGGAATTCTGGTGGCCTCCTCCGCTGCCGGACTGGTGGGCGCTAGCCTATTAGTAGGACATTCCCTCGATGACTTAACCCATCTCCAACGGGAACAGGTTGCGATCGAGCAAGCCTACGACTCCATCCGCTGGTACGTCGAAACTGAGGCTCAAACCCCAGAACCCAACTCCGTCTATTTGAGCGATTCCTCAGCCACCCGTTAGAACATTCAGCACTTAAATTTCAGACGTAATAATCTGTACGGTTTCCTCAGACTTCTCTAAGTGAGGGACATGGCCACAATTTTCCACCCAATAGAGTTTTGAGTTCGCCACAACCTGTTCAAACTTCGCCGCATCCTTCGTTCCCAAAATCCGATCCTGGCGACCCCAGATAATCTTCGTCGGTACCGAAATCTCAGCAATCCGATCGCTCAAAAATCCATAGCCACCGCTGCGAGTAAACGCCGCCAATGCCAAACTCCACTCCGGCATCTGTAAATGCAGCGCTGCACAACACTCCGCATCTGCGGTTACGAAACTCGGATCAAAATAGGCTTTGAGGCTCACCTGTTGCCGTACTTTCGGGCTGCTTAAAAAATTCGTCGCCCAAGTACTCAACGGCGGCACCAAAAACTTCGCCAATACCGGAGCTTTTGCAAATCCTGCACTGTCGAGTAGCACCAACTGCGTTACTGCTTCAGGGTGGGACAAGGTGAAATCGATCGCCGCCGCCCCGCCCATGGACGCTCCTACCAAGATCACGGGTCTCCCAATAGACTCCTGCCAAAATCCATAGAGCTGCGCCTTGATCATCTCCGGCGTAATCTCATCAAACCCGCGCCGATCGGTAAAGCCAAAGCCGAGTAGATCGATCGCAAACGTCGGATGACCCGCCGCCACCAGCTTCGGCATCAGTCGCCGAAACTCCAACATCGAACTGTCAAATCCGTGAAAAAGTAAAATCGGCGTCTTAGACTCGGCCATTGGGTCAGGCTTGCGATCGCCGTAGTCCGCCACAAAGGCCGTGTCCACTGTAAATGCTCGGTTGCCAATGGTCACTGAAATGGGCTTTCGCTGAATTTTTTCGGCAAAGGAAACAGAGGTCGTCTCCGTTAGCGATGCGACGTCTTGGGGCAGAAAGTCAGGGAAAATGGGCATTACAGACGGATTGAAGGGACAAGATAAACCAGCATTCGTAGCCGAAAACTTTGGTTCACCGATGACAGCAAAATTACAGGTTCTGGGCAGACTAATCATACTCATGGGATGGCCCGATTCTCAAGTGTGATGAAAAATCAGGATAATCTCTCGATAAAACTGCGCTAAATCCGAGTTCAGCGGTTATCTTGAATCATCTTTATGAGCAAAGATCTAAATTAGGGGCGTTTGTCGATCGGCCACTGAGCCGAAGTGAACACTCTCTGATTTAGGGCTTGACCAATTTCCAACCCATCCCTATTTCAAGACTTTCAGGAGCATTGATTCCATGGCTTTTCCTGCTTCGCAAGAATCCTTATCGGCAGATGTCCACCAAACCCTGCCTTTGACCCAACGCGAATCGGGATTGCCACCTCTGCAACGCCCCAATTCCGCTGCGCCCCTTTCCCTCGTTTTCGTGGACAGCGGCGTGACGGATGCAGCCCAGCTCCTGGCCCATTCATCTGCAAATTCCCAAGTCTTCTACCTCAACACCGTTGAAGATGCCGTCACCCAGATTACCCGCACTCTGCTGAACTACGAAAACGTCGGCAGTCTTCATATTCTCAGTCACGGGGAATCTGGCAGCTTAAACTTCGCCAATGGAAGACTGAGCCAAAATAATCTGAGTCAATACACAACGCAAATCAAGTCTTGGTCCCAAGCCCTCAGCACGGATGCCGATATTTTGCTCTATGGCTGTGACGTAGCAGGCGGGACAGCGGGTGCGGCCTTTATTCGGGAATTGGGGCAGTTGACCCAGGCGGAGGTTGCGGCTTCGACCAATCTGACCGGGGCAGGGGGAGACTGGATTTTAGAGGCATCGACGGGGATTATTGAATCGGCTTTAGTGTCTGATGAAACAGGCCGATCGCAGTATCGCTACAGTCTTGACAGCGTACAACTTCTGTCCAACAGCAATTCGACTCTGGCCAGTGATGCGATCGGTGGAGACTTGGGCGATCGCAGCGTCAGTTCCAACGGTAACTTGATTGTCTTCAGCAGTGCCGCCAGCAATCTCGTGGCAGGCGACAGCAATGGCAAACGAGATGTTTTCCTCTTCGATCGCGCCGCTAACACCATTACCTTAGTCAGCCATGCCCTCGCAGGTCTAACTCAACCCAGCAATGGCGAATCCTCCAATGCCTCTATCAGTGCCGATGGTAATTTTGTTGTCTTCACCAGTACGGGCAGCAACCTCACTTCAGAAACCAAAACAGGCAGCAATTTAGATGTTTTCCGATGGAATCGATCGACCGGAGCGATCGAACTGATTAGTAAAGCAGGGACGACGGCTGGGGTGGGTGGAGATTCCACAACGGCTGTCATCAGCGCCGATGGGGGAACGATCGCATTCCTCAGCACCGCGACCAATCTAACGGGAGCGGACATCACCGACACCAACAACGCACGAGATGCCTTCGTCTGGTCTCAGAGCGGGTTGAAGGCCATTAGCTTAGATCAATTTGGCACCACGACAGCCGATCGAGGCGTGGGCAACAATCTAGATATCAGTGCAGATGGTCGATTTATTGTCTTCAACAGCCAGTCGGTCTTAAACAGTAGTGATAACAATGGCAATGCCAATGATATCTATCTCTACGACAATACGTTTGAGAGCATCGATCTGATCAGTCTAAATGCCTCGGGAAATGCAGGTGGAGCCAGCACGAGTATTGTCCCCCGCGTCAGTTTTGTTGGGAATAAACTACGGGTCTTATTTACCAGCTTTGGCAGACTAACGGCAGAGGATAGCAGTACTCTCGAAGATGTCTACGTTGCCGAGAAAGATTTTGTTGATCCTGACAATCCCTTCGTCCTTCGGTTGGTGAGTCGCGTCACCAATGCACTAGACACCGCTAATAATGGTAAGAACGGGGATAGTAACTCCAGTAATGCGGTATTCAGTGGAAATGGTCGCTACGTGGCGTTCACCAGCAATTCTACCAATCTAGTTGCGGGGGATACTAATGCTGTTCAGGATGTCTTTGTCCATGATTTAGATGCCGCTGATCCCAATACTGCGACGAAACTTGTCAGTCGTAATAGTGCAGCGGGGGCTTTAGGGAATGGCAGTTCTGGGAGCCAGATCAGCCTCAGTGACGATGGAAATATTGTCGCCTTCACCAGTGCTGCCACGAATTTAGTCGATGGAGTCATTGCCAATGATATCAATGGCGCTGGCGAGGACCTGTTTGCCTACAATACAACCACCAATACCCTCACCTTAGTCACCCGCAAAAATGGTGCCACCACCAGCGCCACGTTGCCGACGCTAGGCGCATTCCAGCAGCGATCGATTCGTGTCGTCACCAATGGAACCAGCAACAGTATCGTCTATACCAACGATGCGACGGATTTGGTGGACAAGGATACGAATGATGCCAATGATATTTTCTCCTTTAATCTGACCACCCCTGCTAATACCCTGATTACCAAGATTCAGGGAAATTCCGCCTCGGCCACAGGTTTTGGTAACGCCAATCTCACGGCGATCGGTAATGTCAGTCGGGATGGACGGTATGTCGTGTTTGTCAGTGATGCCAATAGTTTAGTGGCGGGCGATCGCAACTCCGCTAGAGATGTCTTCCTGCGAGACACGACGTTACCCATTACAAATCCCGATGCCCTGAAGTTAGTGAGTCGTACTGCCACTGGAAGCGGCGACCAACTCTCGTCTCAGCCCTTCATTAGCGCGGATGGACAGTACATTGTCTTCAGTAGTGCCGCCACAGATCTCGTGCCTGGAGACACTAACGCTCAGCAAGATATCTTCCTCTATACCGTCAGTACAGGTGCGACGACCCTCGTCAGCCGCACGGCCGTCGCAGCCAGTGACAATGCCTCCAGCAGTCCCTCTGTTGCAGTGGATGCGGGCGGGGAAGTCTATGTGGCCTTCATTAGTCGTGCGAGTAACTTGGGCGCGACCAGCACGGGTGTCAACAATGTATTTGTCTGGAAAAAGTCCACAGGCACGATCGCTCTCGTCAGCAAATCCAGCCCCACGGCAGGTGGAAATCTGGATTCTTCGACGCCTATCATCAGTGCTGATGGGAAATATATTGCCTTCACTAGTAATGCCAGTAATCTGACAGTAGCGAACTTCACGGGAGTCGATGGCAACAATAGCTCGGATGTCTTCCTCTACGATATTGCAACGGGCGTTCTAAACTTAGCGAGTCAAAATGCCAATGTCGTCGGAAACGGCGCTTCCTATAATCCGATAATCAGCGATACCAATGGTGTCGTTGCCTTTGAAAGTCGTGCGAGTAATCTAACGGCGATCGCCGATACGAATAATGCCGCCGATATTTTCCGCTACAGCACCGCTGCAGGGACTACTCTCGTCAGTGTGAATGCAGCGGGCAATGCGTCAGGGTCTATTGTTGCGGGAGGTTCTGGATCGACCGGAGCCAGCATCAGTGCCGATGGTAATACGATCGCCTTCACCAGCGACAGCAACAATCTCTCTGCCACCACCGACACGAATAACAAAAATGATGTCTTCGTTCGCAATGTCACCGCCGCGACAACGACCTTGATTAGCCGATCGCTCACAGCAACCACCAATGCGGCCAATGGGTCCTCTGATAATGCGGTTCTTAGCGCTGACGGAAAACTCGTTGCCTTCACCAGCACCGCCACTGATTTAGCCAGCCAAGATACCAGCAGTAGTCGGGATGTTTTCACCTCTAGCACCGCGCTCCCCAGTGCAAGGCTAGTTTCCTCCGGTACCGCTAGCAGCAACGGCGATGCCGCTTCAGTCTCCTTGAGTAGTGATGGCGGACTGGTGGTCTTTGAAACGAATGCCAGCAACTTGGTGGCCAATGACCTAAACGGCAGAAACGATATTTTCTCTAGGCCCACTCGTCCGACCGTTGGCTTCAAAGTCGTCGATGCGCTGGCCAGTGAAGGCACGACGGATACCGGAACCTACGAACTCACCCGCAGCGAAACCTCCGGCGCATTACAGGTCAAGTTGAAGCTGAGCGATTTGGTCCCGCTGACGGATGCTACTGCGAGTGACTTGACGTTGACCGCTGATCAAGGTGCGATCGTCACGATCGCTGCAGGCATTGTCACCGTCACGATGCCGGACACCGTGGCCAAAGTCACCCTCACGCTAACGGCCCTCGTGGATACGCTGACTGAAGGCAGTGAAAACGCGATTCTCACCCTAGAAGCGGATTCCACCTACACGATCGACCCCCTCCTCAAAACAGGTACCGTCGTCATCGCCCCTAGCGGTACTCTAGTCACCAATACCAATGACAGTGGTGTCGGTAGTCTCCGTCAAGCGATCGCCAACGCCCGCCTCACTCCCGGAGCGGATGTCATCACCTTCGCGTTGACGAATCCTGCACTGAAAACCATTACGCTTCTGACTCCGCTAGACGCCTTAACGGGCGACATTACGATCGACGGTGGCACCTCGGGCATCATCCTCAACGGAGCCAGTGCCGCCGCCGGAACCAATGGCTTGACCCTTGCGGGGAACAACAATGTCGTCAAGGGCATCACGGTCACTGGGTTTACGGGGAACGGCATTCTGATCGAAGGCAACAATAATACGATCGGTGGCATCGCTGCAGGCAACGGTAACAATGTCAACGCTAACAAACTCGGTGTCTATGTCAAATCAGGAACAGGGAACCAAATCCTTGGCAACACCATTACCAACAACACTGATTTAGGAATTGATATCGAACCGATCGGCGTCGCAGCCACTGATTTATTACTACTGACTACCGCAAACGCGACGGCAACAGGTGCAACGATCAATGGGACGCTGACAGGAGCCGCTGGAACCTACCGAATTGAATTCTTCTCCAATGCGACGACGGACACCGTTGGGCGCACTGAAGGTGAGACCTACCTTGGCTTCCAGGATGTGACGATTACTGGAACCTCTGCTCCCGTTGTTTTCAACAGCACGATCGTCGGACTCGCTGGAAAATACATCAGCGCCACCGTCACCGACACCACGACAAAAACCACATCAGAATTTGTCAAAGATATTCGTGTCATCACCCCGCTGCCCACGGTTGATGTCATCTCAGCGGAAGCAGTGACAGGGGTAGACGAAGGCAACACTGCAACGACCGACTATAAATTCACGGTCAAACTTTCAAGACCCGTCACTGCTGACACGGTCTTTAAATACCGAACGCTGGCAGGAACTGGCGCAACAGGGGCGATCGCAGACACTGATTTCATTGGCGTCAGCAATGGCACCGTCACCGTCCTGTCGGGGAGTGCTACGGCCACCATCACCGTCAAAGTCAAAGGCGACACCCGCTTTGAAGCGAACAAAACCTTCAACGTGGAACTCTTCGACATTGATGCCGCGATCTACACGGCTGGAACGGTCCGGGCTGAAGGGATTATCAAAAACGATGACCTGAAACCTACGATCACCTTTGAATCACCGACCTTCAGCGGACTGGAAGGCCAAGCCGCCCCCAACCGTCAATTGCCCTTCAAAATCAATCTTTCCAATGAAAGCGACGAAGTCATTACCGTTACCTACGAGACCGTAGATGGAACAGGAGCCACGGGTGCCATCTCCACAGGTGCGGACAAAGACTTCACCGCCCAAGCGGCCACCGTCCTCACCTTCAACCCCGGCGAAATCACTAAAACCGTCAACGTCGAACTGATCGCCGACGCAGTCAATGAACCTGCCGAAACCTTCGGACTCCGTCTCAGCGCTCCCAGCAATGCCACCTTTGCGGGCACGGCGACGACATTAGAGGCCACCGGAACCATTACTCCGGATGAAGGCCCTGTCGTTGAGCTAATTTCAGCGGAAGTGGCTACGGGTGTTGATGAAGGCAACACTGCAACCACTGACTACAAATTCACGGTCAAACTCTCAAGCCCCGTCACCGCTGACACGGTCTTCAAATACCGAACGCTGGCAGGAACTGGCGCAACCGGGGCGATCGCAGACACCGACTTCATTGGCGTCAGTAACGGCACCGTCACCGTGCTATCGGGGAGTGCTACGGCCACCCTCACTGTCAAAGTCAAAGGTGACACCCGCTTTGAAGCAAACAAAACCTTCAATGTGGAACTCTTTGACATTGATGCTGCGATTTATACGGCTGGAACGGTTCGGGCTGCAGGGATTATCAAAAACGATGATCTGAAACCCACGATCACTTTTGAATCACCGACCTTCAGCGCGATCGAAGGCCAAACCGCACCCAACAATCAGCTTCCTTTCAAAATCAACCTGTCCAACGAAAGCGATGAAGCCATCACCGTCACCTACGCCACAGTCGATGGAACAGGAGCCACAGGTGCAACCTCCGCAGCAGGCGCAGGTCAAGATTTCACTGCTCAAGCCGCTACCGTCCTCACCTTCAATCCCGGCGAAATCACCAAAACGGTTAACGTTGAAATGATTGCCGATACCGTAGACGAGCCTGCCGAAACCTTCGCCCTCCGCCTCAGCCTGCCGACCAATGCCACGTTTGCAGGGACGGCGACAACGCTAGAGGCTACGGGAACCATCACGCCGGACGAAAGCCCCTACACCTTTGCCGTCACCGCTGACAACCCCACTGTAATTGAAGGGAACAGTGGCACAAAAATTGTCAAATTCACTGTGACGCTCGATCGCGATCCTCAAGAAGATTTGACGATCGAATATTCGACGCTCGATGGAACTGCCATCGCGGGGATTGACTTTGTCAACAATGGCGGAACCTTGACCTTTGCAAGAAATGGCAGTCGGACCAAAACGATCGATGTCGTCATCAATAGCAACACAACCTTGGATGGCAACCGGGACTTCAGCCTCAGACTCTCCGACCCCACCCCTGGTCGCGCCATCATCGATGCCACCAAAACAACCGCTAATACCACCATTCAAGACGACGATTTGCCGACGCTCTCCTTCAAAGTTGGCAATACTGGAGATGTTCGCCGAGTCGAAGGCACAGCAGGAACTACCACCACGGCTGAAGTGGTCGTCGAACTCTCCGAAATCAGTACCCAAGATGTCACCGTCGAATTCACGACTCTCGATGGCACTGGAGCCAATGCGGCCACGATCGCCGATCAGGACTACGAAGCCCGCACCACGGCTGGACAAAAAATCACCATCCGTAAAGGTCAAAAAAACGCCACAGCTAGCTTTACGATCGTCGGCGACAACAAAATCGAACAAGACGAAACCTTCTTCGTCAAAATCTCCAATCCGATCGGCGCAATCCTATCCGGCTCCGATACTCAAGCGGTCATCATTGAAGATGACGATACCCTAATCTCCAACCAGCCCAAGGTGTCGATCGCGGCCGTCAACGCCAGCCAAGACGAAGGCGCAGCAGGCACCACCAAAACCTATACCTTCTCTGTCACCCTCGACAAAGCCCCAGCAGCCGGACAACCTGTCTCCGTCAATGTCTCCACGCTCAATGGCACCGGAACCACGGGTGCAACTAGCGCAGACAATGATTTTGTTGCCAAGACTGAACTCATCACCTTTAATCTCGGTGATCCCCTGACCAAAACGTTTACTGTTCAAGTCAACGGCGACAACAAAATCGAAAGCACCGAGACTTTCTCCGTCGTCCTCGGTACCCCGACCAACGCCACCCTGCTCACCTCAACGGCCATCGCCACGATCCGAGATGATGATACGCCTGTCGGCACCAAACCCGTCATCAGTATCAGTCCTGCGACCTTGGCTCAACTAGAAGGCAATTCCGGTACGAAAGCCTACACCTACACCATTCAACTCGATCGCCTCCCCGCTGTTGGCGAGAACGTTACCGTCGATGTCACCACCGTCGATGGCATCGGCAGCAACGGTGCCATCTCCACCGGAGCCAATGCCGACTTCACCGCCAAGACCCAGAGTTTCACCTTTACTTCCACGGGCAGCTTGACCCAAGACTTTACCGTTCTAGTCAATGGCGACACTCAAATTGAACCCGATGAAATCTTCACCGTCGAATTGCGAAATACGGTCAATGCAACCCTAGGTCGCACTACTGCAACCGCCACCATCACTGATGATGACACCCCGATCGTCACCCTCCCCCGCATCAGCATCACCCCCGTCACCCAAAACGAAGGCAACTCCGGCACAACGCCCTTCACCTTCCGCATCCAACTCGACAAAGCCCCAGCAGCAGGCCAAATCGTCAGCGTCGAAGTCGCGACGGTCGATGGCGTAGGCTCTAATGGAGCCATTTCCAGCGGCAGCAACGCCGACTTCACCGCCAAAACCCAAACCTTCACCTTCACCTCCACCGGGGCATTGACTCAAGACTTTACCGTCCTGGTCAACGGCGATACCCAAACCGAACAGACCGAAACCTTCACGATCGCCCTGCGAAATGTGACAGGCGCGGTCCTATCCACGAACCAAGTCATTGGTACCATCACCAATGATGACACCCTCAACAGTGGCGGCAGCAACAATATCTCCATTGACAGTCTCAACGACATTCTTTGGCGTAATCCCACCACTGGAGAAACCCTGCTCTGGCAGACCAACCTCGGACCCACGACCCGCGCCAACATCATTCCGAACAACTACGACCCCAGCACTTGGCGCTACGGTGGCACGGCCGACTTCAACAAAGACGGCAGCCCTGACGTACTTTGGCACAATACCCAGACCGGGGAAGTGATCATCTGGAAAACCAACGGCAATGCGATCGAAGCTGTCATCACTCCAAGATTTAATGCTCTTGGCAGCGCCGTGTTAGTTCCTGGACAATGGCACATTGAAGATATTTCAGACTATACCGGAGACAACAAGCCCGATATCTTCTGGCGCAACTACCAAACTAACCAGATTGTTGTTTGGGAAATGAATGGTTTTGATTACGTGGGCGATAAATATCTGTCCCAGCCCATTTCCTTAGATTGGAAAGTAGAAGCGATCGCCGACTTTACTGGAGCAGGTAGCAAGGCCGTATTCTGGAGAAACCAAAAAACTGGTTCGACCGTCCTTTGGAAGATTGCAGGTGAACAATGGACGAACGGAGGTTGGACCGGAAAACTTGATCTGAACGTTAATCTTGACTCAACCTGGAAAGTTGTTGGAACTGGCGACATGAACGGCGATCGAACCAGTGATGTCCTCTGGCAAAATACAGTTTCGGGTTCAGCCGTAGTCTGGTACATGGGACGCAGTGGCTTACTCCAACGTGAATTTTTACCTAAACCCACCGAAGGCTTTACCATTGGTGGCGCAGCGGACTTTAATTTAGATGGCATCACAGACCTCTTACTCCAAAATCCGCTGACCCGTGAGAACAAAATTTGGTATCTCCAACAAGGCCCAACTGGAATCCTCTACGGCAGTAGTGCCTCCCTCCCGAATGCTGCCCCTGGCAGTCAATTCCTCGGCATTAGTCAAGCCTCCGGTAGCACCGTTCCTCAATTGATTTGGCGTAATGTGGCCAATCGAGACTTGATTACTTGGCAAATCAGCAGCTCCCCCAGCACCACGTCAACACCTTACAGCACACTATCCAATCCTGATCTTCAAATCCTTTGGACGGGAGACCTGGACAATACGGGTAAGGCAAAGGTGATCACTCGCAATCAACTCAATGGCATCATTGAAATCGGCGACCTAACCAATGGTCTCTACACCAAAATCTCTAATTTACTGCCCCTCGATCGCAACTGGGTCTATCGCGGAATTGGTGATGTCGATGCAGATGGCATCAAAGACATTTTCTGGCAAAACATAGAGACTGGAAAGGTCGAAATCTGGAAGGTTGGCGGATCTCGTTATGCACAAGTTTTAGCGCCACAACTCGTTCCTGGCCCTGAATGGGTGATTAATCAAATTGCAGATTTTGATGCTGATGGACAAGCAGATGTTTTCTGGCGCAACACCCGTACTCAACAGACGGCGATATGGCTCATGAATGGTCAGGAAATCAAAGATCGTGATTTTGTCGGTAGAGTCTCCTTTGATTGGCAGGTGATGAAGGTTGCTGATTTCGATCGCAATGGCACCGCTGACCTTCTCTGGCGCAACAGTCAGACAGGTGAGGTTGTGACTTGGCTGATGGATGGCAAAACAATTAAGAAGGGAAATCAATTAATTACTGTGAATGATCCAGCTTGGGTCATTAAGACTGTGGCAGATTTCGATCGCGATGGTAACAATGACATCCTCTGGTACAACTCACAAACCAAACAAACGGTTATCTGGAAAATGCAGGATGGCCAATATCAATCCAGAACCCTCCTCCCGAATGTCCCCAGTTCGAGTTGGGATCTGGTGGGTACCCGTGACTTTAATGCGGATGGCAGTCTTGATTTACTGTGGCTCGATCGGGCAACAGGAACGCCGACCATTTGGTACTTAAATGGCATGAACTACGGTAGCAAGGTCACATTGCCTGATTTACCCAATCCCAATTTCCAAGTGATTGGATTAGATGATTTCAATCAAGTTCCAGCGTAAGGACCTCATTATGTTCCCTTTGATTGCTTCATTTTGGATTGCCCAAACGCCGATCGCTCCCGCTCCTCAAGAGGTTTTGCGCCCTCAAGAGGTGCGGGTATTGCCGGGGAGTTTGGATAGGGTTCCAGTGTTTAATAGCAATAGTCCAGAGTTGGTTTTGAAAGAAGGCATTCTATTGTCTACCTTTCCCAAAGCTGGAAAAGCATTTGAAGCAGCCCATTTGGATCGATCGTTCTCAGGACGATTTGATATTTTTGCGCATCATATTGCCAAGGGAACGCCGGAGGATCTGCGATCGTTGTATTTGGGCGTTGTAGCGCATAATCCCACGGAGACGCCTGTGACGATCGATATCCTGCAAGGGGCGAGTCATTTGAGTCAGCCGGATGCGCCCTTTATTGAAATGGGTCCTTTTTTGGATAATCAATCGGGATCGGTCTATGCGGGGCCTGGGAGTCGCGTTGGAAGCGAGGTGCTACGCGGGTTACGGCAATCTGTATTTCCCTCTAAAATCACGATCGCACCCAAGGGTTATGCCTTGATCTTGAATCAAGATATTCCGGTCAGTACATTGGTTCCGCCGATCAATGGACGATCGGTTTTAATGCGATTACGCAGTGATGGGCCAGTGTATTTGGCGAGTCTGGGCAAGTTTGCGCCTTTAGATGAGCAAGGTAAAGAACGTCCTCCGACCTTAGAGGAATGGACGGCACTGTTGCAAACAGGGAATCTTTCCAGTCCCCGCGATCGCGTTCCTACGCCGATTTCCCAGACTAAAGGCGGTTTGATCTATGGGCGTGTGGCAGGTGTGGCGATCGGGTCTCGATGGCAGGGTGTGGCGACGGATCCTAATTCTCAAAGTTTGGCAATTCCGGAGGCGGGGCGGGCGATTTCCTATGGCATTAGTTTGCTGCATCGCGGAATGCTGGGCACGGGCCAAAACCAAACGGCCAAAATGGAAAAACGCTATCCTGATACGGCCTATGAAGCCCACGGTAACTATGGCGTTGAGTACAATGTGACGCTGCCGTTGGAAAACAAAAGTAAAAGCATTCAAACCGTTCGAGTGGTGATCGAAACGCCGTTAAAACGGGAGGATACGCAGCAGGGCTTGCGCTTTTTTGAGCCATTGCCTAAGAATGTCTTTTTCCGAGGAACGGTGCGGATTCGCTATGTGGATGACGACAACCGATCGCAAACTCGCTATTTTCATTTAGTCCAACGACGAGGCCAAATGGGTGATGCCTTAGCAACGCTGCAAATGAAACCAGGTGAAAAGCGCCGTGTCATGGTGGATTTGATTTATCCAGCCGATTCAACACCGCCGCAGGTCTTGACAGTGCAAACAGTCCAGAAGCTGAAGTAATTTCACGCATAGATTGCATAGCCATCCCGAAAAAGGATGGCAGGCTCCCCCTCTGAATGAAGTGACCGATCGGCGTCGAGGACGTAGCTATTGGGACGGTCGACGACTAGACAGACCTTTTCAAAGGGATACACCCAGCAGCATTCCTGCATGAGTTTTACGATCGCGCCCCAATGCTGAATCCCAAAATCCTGCTTCAATTCGACGACGCTAAAGTCAATGATCGGCAACCAATCAATCATGCCACCATACACCTGATCCAATTGCTCCGTCTTCCAAAAGTGAGAGAGTTGGGTCTGCCAAGCCTGAGCTTGAGGCTGAGATTGAAGTTGTTTCCACAGTTCATCTGTCACCTGAGTTCTAACTTTTTCTAACTCGGTTTCAATCGGCTGTGTCACAGGGCGCAGGGTTTGCCAGAGTTTGTCGCCTGTCTGAACGAAGAATTCCCCCCAGGGTTGTTCTAAAATCGATCGTCGCAATGCCTGCTGCTGATTAAAAACAATGCTTTTTCCGATTCCCTGTGCCAGTTTCCCAGTGAAGTGATTGCCAATCGGAGCTAATGGACTCATTTGATTTTGCGATTGGGCAAGTTGGGTAATGTGATGCAATAGAGGTTTAGAGATTGCCGTTGCGACAGATTGCATTCTGGGGGCTGACAGGGCCGGATCAAATAGCAGGACGATCGGGGTGTTGGCGAGGTTTTGGGGAGTTCCTAGGGGGGATTGTTGGTTTAATATAAATGTGGTGAGGTTAAATATCGATGCAGACAAATCAAACTGCGTCATAAATGGACCTAATTGATCACAGTCTTCAACCCAGCGCGTGGCGGCGATCGGGCTATCAAAGAATTGAATCTCTGGCAAGGGGCAGCCAATTTCGGTATAGGCATCCTGAATGCCTGCGGTTGCTAGGCTTCGATCGATCGGACGACGCGATCGAATGATGCGTCCCCACTTGGCTGGATAATCCGAAGCTTGATACTCCGAAATTAAGGCCCGCTGCTCCGGTGTGAGTTCATTGACATCAACCATTTTGACTCCGGTTCAGTGTCTCTTTCTAAAGATAGAGGCAACGGCAGGTTCGATCGTCATCCGATAGAATGAACTTCAGCCCAAAAGATCACTGGAGAGATGGAAATGGGAAACCGATCGTTACGACAAATGCTTCCACTGATTGGATTAACGCTTGCGCAGGTGGTGGGCATTGCGCAGGTGGTACGATCGGCATCGTTTGAAATGATTCCTTATGTCAAGAGTCGATCGGCATCGCTTGATATCGTTCCTAATGTCAAGAGCTACTTAGGGATTGAATGTTCTCCTTCTGCGCTGGATTTTCCTCCTATTCAATCTTTAGCCATCATCCCTGGATATCAAAATAATCACTCAGCAAAGATTTCTAGTCTCGTGCAGACATTGCGCCAATCTTCACCCAAAAATCAAACAAATGATGAAGCAATCGAGGCCCTCGCAAAGTTTGGAGAACCTGCAATCCCACAAGTCCTTCCGTTACTGAAAGCCTCTGATACATGGATACGCTTAGATGCACTCAAAGTACTCAGCAGAATGGGCGAATCTGCAAAAGAAGCAATTCCATCTCTCATTTCACTCCTCAATGACCCTAGCCAAGAGATTAGAGCAGGCGCGGCACAGACAATCGGAAGCATGGGGAAATCTGCTAAGGCAGCCGTACTATCGTTAATTGCGAGACTAAAGGACAGCAGTGTATCCGTTCAATTGAATGCGACATGCGCGCTTGGAAGACTAGCAGAATCAGGGAAAGAAGCCGTTCCAGACTTAATCATACTTCTGAAGAGTCCTGATGCAAATGTTCGACTAGGTGCCATATCTGCTCTGGGAAGCATGGGTGACTCTTCCAAAGAAGCCATCCCATCTCTGATTCAACTCCTGAACGATAAGACAATACAAATTCGAGCAATGGCGGTCTATGCACTTGGAAGAATCGGACCCTCTGCAAAAGAATCGATTCCAGCATTAATTCCATTTCTTAACGATCCTGACAAAGATATTCGATTGATTACAATGCAGGCCATTGGAAATATCGGTGAATCTGGACAGTTAGCCGTTCCATCTTTGATGTCACTTTTCAAAGATCCTGACAAAGATATTCGATCGATCGCAATACAGGCCATTGGTAAAATAGGAGAATCTGCACGATCAGCGACACCCTCTCTTATTTCACTTTTAAAAGATCCTGATAAAGAGGTGCAATCAAGTGCGGTAGAGACAATTGGTAAAATGGGGGAATCTACAAAATCAGCTATTCCTGCTCTGATTCCTCTCTTACAAGCTCCTGAACGGGACCTCCAATCCAATGCAGAAAAGATTCTGGTCAGCATGGGAATCTCCTCCGTCCCACTATTGATTCCTCTTCTTGAAAGTCCTGATGTACATGTTCGATCGAGTGCTGCAAGCGTACTTACAAAGATAGGGCCGTCAAGTATTCCTTCTATTATTCCACTTCTCAACAGCGATGATATGTACACGCAATCAAGTGCTGTAGATACGATCGGAAACATGGGAGAATCTGCAAAATCTGCAATTCCGACCCTAATTCCGCTCTTGAAATCTCATCATTCCTACGTCCGTTCAAGAACATCCTATGCTTTGAAAAGATTAGGCTACAAGCCCTAACCCGATCGATATTGATCTTCCTGCTAGTTTACGGAGGGTCGATCGACTAAGATGGGGAGAGTCTAATCCCTAAAAATCATGGCCTATAGTGACTTCAGTTTAGAAGCGATCGTTGAGCAACAGGGGCTTCAGGTGCAAGTGCGTCAGGTGTTGTTCCAGGATGTGACGCCTGTGGCTCCTAGTGATTGGCTTCAGGAGACTCTGTCGGTGACGGAGGAATTGGGATTGTTTTCTGGGACGGAGAAGGCTAGATCTGAATTTATTATTGCGCCTATTTTGATCGAATTAGAGCGTCGAAACCGGGGTCGATTGATGATTTTTTCTGGAAAATCTTTGGATGTCGATCGATCGCAAGGACTGAATGGTGAATGTGATTTCCTACTTTGCAAAGGTGAAACCAATCGCATTGTGCAAGCGCCGATCGTTTCGGTGGTGGAGGCCAAGAAGCAGGATTTGGATTTAGGGATTGGTCAATGTGTGGCACAAATGGTGGGGGCGCAGTTGTTTAATCAACGCAAAGATGCTGCAATACCCACGCTTTACGGTTGTGTGACGACGGCTGAACGTTGGCAGTTTCTCACATTGACGCAAGACCATCTCATGATCGATCGTCAAGTTTATAATTACCCCAATGAACTCGATCGAATTTTGGGGATTTTGCAATTTGTGCTCGATCGGGCTTAGACTAATTCAATTCGTAATCGCTTTCCAAGAACGATCGTGCATCATCCCCAATCCAAACTCTAAAATTCATCGGAACAACCATAGACGCGAACATTAGGCAAAATAAACTCGCTGAACACTAAACCAATTTCGAAGACGAGTGGAACGAATGATTCGATCGGGTTCTTGGGGTAGAACTTGGGCGATGAAGAGTGCGCGATCGGGGTCGGGGTTGTAGGCGCGCAGGAAGAGGGCAGATTCATCCCGATCGGCGTCTAAAACTTCTCCGTTCTCGAACCAGACAAAAAGTCCATTGTAGTGCTTGAGGAGTTGGGGTTTGGCGCGATCGAAGAGCTGTTGTTGGTGATTGAGGTAGGTGAGGATTTCGGGGGCGATATAGCGGCTGAGAGAACTGAGATCGCTCATTTCGGTTAGGACTGTCATTGCATCACCTTAATTAGAAAGGGTTAGATATTATTGTATCGCACCGATCGCCGACCCCCGTCTTCTCTCTGCGCAATCCCACAAATTTAACCAAAGCTAAAAATCTCTGAGATCTCTTAAGCTTTTAGCTGATCGGTTTCACCTTAGGATTTGAACCAAACGCTCTTAACTAGGTTCTTCCTATGACCACGATCGCTCCACCTTACGTTCTAGAACTCTACTCCTTATGCTCAGGCTGTGATCGACCTGCTGCAAAATAAGTTGCGTTTGGATCGATCGTTTCCCCTTTGGCAATCAATCTCTCGTTATTTTCTTTAGGAATTTCAATTAATTTAGTCGCATCAACTTTCTTAACGTATTAAGAGCGATCGTTCGGTCATCTGATGACAGTGTTCCAATTTTCCTGATAATCAAGGCATGGTCAAGTGTGAAAAGTTTCATTCGTATGGTCGATGGGGAGCTAAGTCCAGTGCGCGACAAATCCGTGATGGAAATGTCCAAGGGCCAAGGCGAATGAGTCGAAGTCGTGATCATCGCCATAACACTCCGCCTAATCCTCGTATCAAACTCTTGAGGATCAGAAATGATAATGGCAGGTCTACGCTTTGTCTGCCCAGAATCCGTGAATGGAAAGGGAACTAGTACAATATCAAACTGGTTATAAATTGCCATACGCTAGCTCATCTTCTTCAGAATCCCATTCCGTCATTAGCGCTGATGTCGCCATCAAGTAATCTCGATCGTCATCAACCAAAACAATCCCCGGAGTCAAGACCTCCCGCTCCAAAACAATGACCTCAACTCTGTTCCCAGCCTGAAAGGGCAACCCTGTCAAAATCAATTTACCGTCTTCGGTCAATACCGCTTCAGCTTTATATGCATTCATAATGCTGTGCCATTTGCATTCATTAGGACTCAGGTCCGATCGTAGCGTAATCTTGCTGACTTAGCCGCTGACTTACCTAAAGTCAAAAATCTCTGAGATCTCTTAAGCTTTTAGCCGATCGCTTTCACCTTAGGATTTGAACCAAACGCTTTTAACTAGGTTCTTCCTATGACCACGATCGCCCCACCCCGCAGCCCACAGCTCCACGGCAAAGAAGCAGAACTCCAAACCGCCCTTCAAGCCCAAGAGTCCGTCTTCCTCCATCAAAGCAACCTGAACCTAAGCCAGATCCGATCGGGCTTCGCTTGCGCCCTCCACATGCATCAACCGACCATTCCCGCTGGTCGCAATGGTGAATTGATCTCTAACCTGCAAAACATGTTCGAGCATTCCGGTGAGGGCGATAACCACAATGCAGGGGTCTTTGCTTGGTGCTACGAGCGCATGGGCGATTTCATTCCAGAACTCGTCGATCGCGGTATGAATCCCCGGATTATGCTCGACTACTCTGGGAACTTGCTCTGGGGATTGCAGCAAATGGGCCGCGAAGATATTTTGAATAAACTGCGCAAATTGGCCTGCGATCGACGCTATCAGCCCCACGTCGAATGGCTCGGCACCATGTGGAGTCACGCCGTCGCCACCTCGACTCCGATTCCTGACCTGAAACTCCAAATTCGCGCTTGGCAACATCACTTTGCCGATATCTTTGGACTCGAAGCCCTGGGCCGTGTCAAAGGTTTCTCGCCGCCCGAAATGCATCTGCCGAACCATCCCGATACCTTATATGAATACCTCAAAGCCCTGAAAGACTGCGGCTATCGTTGGCTGCTAGTTCAGGAGCATTCGGTTGAGAACCTGGATGGCTCGCACTTGACCCAAGCCCAAAAGTACGGACCCACCCGTCTCACCGCCCGCAACAGCCATGGCGAAACCGTCTCCCTCACCGCTCTGATCAAAACCCAAGGATCCGACACCAAGCTCGTGGCCCAAATGCAGCCCTTCCACGAAGCGAAAAACCTCGATCGGATCACGATCGGATCCCACAGCATCCCCTCCTTAGTCAGTCAGATCGCCGATGGAGAAAACGGCGGCGTCATGATGAATGAATTTCCCCGAGACTTCAGCCCCACTTGGGACCAGGTTGCCGGAATTGCCGATATCGCAGGCTTTAATGGCACCGAGTATCTAGAACTGATCGAAGCCGCAGGCGTGAGTCCCGAGGACTATCCCGAGATTCAAGCGGTGCAGCAGCATCGGATTTGGCAGCGGGTTTCGACGGTGACGCCGGAGTCGGTGGCGCAGGCGATTCAGGATATCAAAGCTGAGGATGGTTCTTTCTCGATGGAAGGTGCATCCTGGACCAATGATCTCAGTTGGGTCAAGGGCTACGAAAACGTTCTCGAACCCATGAACCAGTTGAGCGCCAGCTTTCATGCCAAGTTTCCACAGCCGGAACAGACCGATCGCTACTCAGAAGCCCTGCTCTACACCCTGTTACTGGAGACCAGTTGCTTCCGATACTGGGGCCAAGGGGTCTGGACTGACTACGCCCGATCGCTCTACGAACGGGGGATGAGCGCGATCGGATAAAATTTTGCGAAACCTGGGACTTTTGGCATAACCGATCGGCTTTAGTCACGATAGATAAGCTATGCCAAAAGTCATCATTGCAATTTTAATGAATCAGAGTTTTGCCAAGGGTGACTCTGAAGCGTTATCCTGCTTAGGGCTAAACTCAACAAAAATTTGTAATTTGTTTCCTTTAGTCGATGCCACCGTGTATCGAGATGGAGGATGTTGACGTTAAGTTGCGACTTGGTTTTGTGAAATTGTTGTCTGTGGGCGAATTGGAATTTACCGTTATGAAGACTATCCATCACTCTCTGCTCGTTAGCGCTGGGTTCTTAATGTCCCTCGGCACCTCGATCGCCCAAGCTGCACCGAATCCCTCGATCGCCCAGTCCCCCGAACCCGCCAGCACCATCGCCCCCGGTTCGTCCATTTTAAACCAGCCGATCGTCGCCCCCCCCGCTTCAAATCCCAATCCAGGCAGCGCATCCGGCAATGAAGGCGTCAGCAAGGATGTCGTCATTCCCACCCAGCCCTTAGCCGTCCCGTCTTCTCCCGAGCAGCCCAAGCCCGCAGAGCCTGCCAAACCGATTCCAGACCCGGCCAGTCAAATGCCCCCGGGAACCCAGACTGCACCCCTGACGACTCCCCCTGCGGCCACCCCAGCAACGACCGCAGCCCCTGCGCCCGATTTCCTCACCACTCCGGCTAACCCTCTCCTCTTCCCCACCAAGCCTGAAGAAGTCAAACTCACAGGCGTTCGATCGCTCACCCTGCAGGAAACCATCGAACTCGCTGAACGCAATAACCGAGACCTAGCCGTCAGTCGCCTCCAAGTCGAGCAACAACAGGCCGCTGTCCGGGAAGCCGAAGCCAACCGCTACCCCACCCTCGATCTACAAAGCTCCATCACCCGATCGCTCTCCGCAGGGGGCACGATCGGACTGAAAGCCGGACAAGCTCAGGCGATCGCCGATGCAGGTGGCAATGAAACCACCGCCCGTGCCTTCAATCCGGGTGCGTTCCGCCGCAGCCTCGCTGAAGAATCCACAAGCTGGGACACCAACCTCCAACTCAACTACGACCTCTACACCTCCGGAGCCAACAGTTCCCGCCGCCGCGCCGCCGCTGGAAACCTCCGCGCCGCTGAACTCGCCATGGAACGGGTCCGAGAACAGCTTCGTCTAGATGTGACTGGAGACTATTACGACCTCCAAGAAGCCAACGAGCAAGTCAAAATCAACGAACAGGCGGTTAGAAACTCTGAACAAAGTTTGAAAGATGCCAATGCTCAGGAACGAGCGGGGATTGGGACGCGGTTTGATGTGTTGCGATCGGAAGTGCAACTGGCTAATAACCAACAGCAACTCACCAACGCCAAAGCTACCGAAGAAGTCCGTCGTCGGCAAATCGCTCAACGCCTCAGTTTGCCTGAATTTGTCACTGTGAGCGCAGGCGATGCCGTTCGCCCTGTTGGGGAATGGAGACTGCCTCTGGAAGACACGATCGTCACTGCCTACAAGCAGCGTGTCGAACTCGAAGAGCAACTGGTCCAGCGGGATATCAGCGATGCAAACCGTCAGCAGGCTCTTTCTGCCCTAGGTCCAAGAGTTCAGCTTCGAGCTTCTTACAACTTGTTGAAAATTTTCGAGCAGCCCGTGGGTGGTCCCGACTCTGGGTATTCCATCTCGGCGGTTGCTCAATGGCGACTCTTTGACGGTGGGGCGGCGAAGGCACAGGCCAAGCAGCAAGAAATCAACAAGCAAATCGCCGAAACCCGCTTTACCCAAAGTCGCAACAATATTCGCTTCCAAGTGGAACAAGCCTACGCCACCCTCCAAGCCAACCAAAAAAATATCAGCACCACCACCACCGCCCTCGGCCAAGCCTGCGAAGCCAAACGACTGGCAAAACTCCGCTTTGATGCAGGCGTCGGCACCCAAACCGATGTCCTCAATGCCGAAACCGACCTAACCCGGTCCGCAGGCAGTCGAGTCAGCGCCATCTTGGGCTATAACCGATCGATCGCCCAGCTCCTCCGAGCCGTCAGCAACGTCTCCAAGGCATCTACCACCTTCGTCGCACCTACCTCCTCTGGTTCTAAGAAAGACTTTGGCGACAATCTCTGTCCATCCTTCGAGCCTGAAAAGCCTGAAGAGCTATCTAAGCCTAAATAGTGTTCCAGTCATCATCAGGAACCGCTCCTCTATCTCTGCGTCCAAGTTAACCAATACTCAGATTTTTCAGTTCTTATGTCGCACCATTCTTCAACTGCTTCTGTCCGTCTTAAACATCGTTTGATAATCCGATCGCAACGTTATGCGATCGTTCTGACCCTTCTCACTGTTTGCTCTGGATTGGTGGCAAACCTCAGCCTCAACAAGGCCCTCGCGATCGAACCTGCCAAATCTGAAGCCAGCCTTGCCCCGGATCCTGCGCCGCCCAGTGAACCCCTCCAAGTCCCGAACGCCAACGTCACGATCGAAGCTCCCAGTAGCGGCGGTCTCATCGATCGCACCTCCTACGACACCGGGGCCACCGCGTTAGAAACCCCGGCCAACCTCGCCACCGATCGCGTCAACGTCGTGATCGAAAGCCGCGAGCAAAAACCGGGATTTGATCCGATCGCGCCTGAGAGCAGTGCCCCACAACTGAATCTCGGCGACGGTTTCGGCAGTTTGCAGGTCTCTTCCAACCAAGGCATTAGTTGGGCACCCAGCGCTCCGAGCGAACAAAGCGTCGTCCCAGCCCTTCCGTCTTACCTCAACCAAAAACTGCTCCGTCCCTTCTCCCGCATCGGCCTCCAAAACGTCAAATTCACCTATCCCCTTGCCATCCCATCCCCCATCACTTCCCTCTTTGGCTGGCGCGTCCATCCCATCAGCGGCAACACCAAAATGCACACCGGGACCGACATCGCGGCTCCTGAAGGAACCCCCGTACTTGCTGCTATGGCCGGGAAAGTTTTGCTAGCGGATACCTTGGGTGGCTACGGACTGACGATCGCCCTCGAACATAGCGATGGTACTCAACAAACTCTCTACGGACATCTTTCCGAAATCTTTGTCAAACCGGGAGAACTGATCCAACAGGGAGCCGTCATCGGTCGCGTGGGTAGCACGGGGAACTCCACCGGACCGCACTTGCACTTAGAATTTCGGCAGCTTACGGATGCAGGATGGATGGCCGTCGATCCGGGTACCCACCTTGAAAACTCCATGAACGACCTCGCCCAAGCGCTTAAAAACACGCCCAAACCCCAAACCCTCACCCTAAAACCAACCTTCCCCCTCCTGACCCAACCGACCGCCTCGATTCAACTGCCCAGCCTTTCGATTCCCCTCGTCGCCACGCCAGCGATCGCGGATTCAACGACTGTCAAAAAGGCGATCGAATCCAAGTAATCGAGTCCATAGATTAAAACAAGCGTGGAATGCAGAGCGATCGTGCGCAGGGGTCAAGCTTGCGCGGTACAATGCGATGGAGAAAGTCCTAGATTTTCCCAAAAGCTTATGTTAAACGTTGCCTAGAAACGCTTCTATGGATTTTGCCACCCTTGTAAGTCAGCTCAACGCTGGAGCGATCGTGCCTGAGGGCATCGTCATTGCCACAATACTCCTCGTCATTGTTTCCGACCTGATTGTCGGACGCACCCGTTCTGCGAGGTTTACCCCTTATTTAGCGATCGGTGGCCTGTTGAGCGCCGTAGTTGCGCTCTACGCAACCCAATGGAACATTAGCAATCCGATCGCCTTCTTCGGCGAATTCAACAGTGATGCCTTGAGCGTCGCCTTCCGAGGCATCATCGCCCTGTCGTCCGTCGCCACGATTTTGATGTCCATCCGGTACGTCGAACAGTCCGGAACCCCCGTTGCAGAATTCGTCACTATCCTCCTGACCGCTACCCTAGGCGGCATGTTCCTCTCGGGAGCCGATGAGTTGGTGATGATTTTTGTCTCTCTGGAGACCCTTAGTATTTCGTCCTATCTCTTGACGGGCTACACCAAGCGTGACCCCCGATCGAACGAAGCCGCTCTAAAATATCTCCTGATTGGAGCTTCTAGTGCCGCCATCTTCCTCTATGGTTCGTCGTTGCTCTATGGCCTATCCGGTGGGGAAACTCGACTGAGTGCGATCGCTGCTGCCATGAGCGATGCCAATCTTGGATCATCCATTGGGATTGTGATTGCCTTGGTGTTTGCGATCGCCGGAATCGCCTTCAAGATCGCCGCCGTACCGTTTCACCAATGGACGCCGGACGTTTACGAAGGATCGCCTACACCTGTCGTCGCATTCCTCTCGGTGGGTTCTAAAACCGCTGGATTTGCGCTGGCGATTCGGTTGTTGGTGACGGTGTTCCCGTTGGTGGACGAGCAGTGGAAGTTCGTCATGACGGCCCTTGCGATTCTGAGTATGGTGCTGGGGAACGTCGTCGCCCTAGCTCAGACCAGCATGAAACGGCTTTTGGCCTATTCGTCGATCGGTCAAGCCGGGTTTATCATGATTGGCCTGGTGATTGGCAGCGATGCGGGTTACTCCAGCATGATTTTCTACTTGCTGGCCTATCTGTTCATGAACCTCGGAGCCTTTAGCTGCGTCATCCTCTTCTCCTTGAGAACCGGAACCGACCAGATTAGCGAATACTCCGGTCTCTACCAAAAGGATCCGCTGTTGACTCTGGCGTTGTCCCTTTGTCTCTTGTCCCTCGGTGGGATTCCGCCCTTGGTCGGGTTCTTTGGGAAACTGTACATTTTCTGGGCGGGCTGGCAAGCGGGAGCCTATGGCTTGGTGCTGTTGGGTCTTGTGACCAGTGTGATTTCCATCTATTACTACATCCGTGTGGTGAAGATGATGGTGGTCAAGGAGCCTCAGGAAATGTCCGACTCTGTGAAAAACTACCCCTCCACCAGTTTTGATGGCGTGGGGATGAAGCCGTTGCAGGTGGGTTTGATTAGTGCGTTGGTTGCGACCACGATCGCAGGCGTCCTCTCCAATCCGCTGTTCGGTTTTGCCAATGCTGCCGTCGCGAAGACCCCGATGCTGCACGCTCAGCAAAAGGTCAAAGCGATCGCCGAAACCCCTGCACCGAAGATTCAAAACACCAACTCGTAGTTCAGACCTTGGTTTGAAATAAGAACCCCCGATCGTCAGAAGAGTCGATCGGGGGTTTCTTTTAAGGTGAGGTTTTGAGAAAAATAGGTGGTCAATCCTCTAGCCACCGATCGATTTCCCCGATCGTCAACCCGATCGTCGCAGCAAATTCAGGGACTGGAAGCCGTTGCGTCTTGTCTTCAAACACGGCGATCGTTCGGTCAGCAAAATAGACGAACAGCAGTTCCTCATCAGGGTCAATCAACCATCCCATCTGGGTGCCATGGTCGAGGCAATGCAGAATGTTGCGCACTACTTTAGTTTTGCTTTGGTCGGGCGAGAGGATTGCGATCGTCCAATCCGGTGCTAGCTTAAACGCATTGGCCACTTTGCCATCCGCATCACGGGGAATGCGTTCCCAAGTAAAGACGGCTAGGTCAGGAACGATCGACCGTCCTCCAAAGCTACAGCGCAGTTCAGGGTAGGCACGGGCAATTTTAGTGGGTTTCAGTGCGCCATTGATCAGGGTCCCAAAGTCACCTTGAATCGTACTGTGCTTTCCTTGAGGCATCGGCTTTTGAATAATTTTCCCATCGACAAACTCACTGGCTGGTTTTGTGTCAGGCAGCTTGAGAAAATCTTCGAGATTAAGGGGTTTGAGGAGTTTGAAGGGCGTTTGGACCATTACAAAACAAATGGTAGTTGTTCGCCTATTTTAGCGTTGTTTTATGATGTGACGACCCCGTTAGACTTGCGAAATTGCTAGGCAATGGCGAGTTGGATACCGTTCAACTCCAAACTATCCGCATACTCGATGTGCAAGACTCTTCTCGTTTGATCCACACTCATCTTCGAGGAGGCATGAATTAACAATGGACTCATCGCCATCACCCCACCTGCCTCGACTTCACAGGTCACGGCGTTCCCCCTCTTCGTCATCTCCCCAATCGCCTCATGGCTCAATACACCAAATTCATGTGAACTGGGAATCACTCGCAATGCCCCATTCTCCTGCGTCGTCTTGTCCAGATGCAGTCGTAGCGCCACCACTCGCTTCAATGCCCAGAACGGAGCCTGTGCATAAAGAATCCCCGCCTTCTCTGACCAAGGCCCCCACTCTGACGACGAATTACGCTTCATCAATGGCAAAGCAATATCTTGATGCCAAGACACTAACCAATTCGTCTTTGCCGATTTCTCAAATAATGTTGCTCGAAATGGCGTGACACTTAATCCCAAAAAAGAGCTGGCAATCTCCATCATCCGGGCATTTAGTGCGATCGCTGAAACGGTAGAGTGCGCCATTAGATTGCGTGTTCCAGCTTGTAACGAACAATCTTGATGGAGGCTTTCAAGGAAATGCTGACACTCTTCGCCAGAGAAAACTGTATTTTCAATCCTGAAGCCTAAATCAATCATCTGTATGTTCGCCTTACGAGCAAAACTAGGTGCCTAAGGATCGCAAGCAGTGGTTCCAAACCATCTGCCACTACTATGGATCAATCTTTCGATCGCCTGCCCTACGATCGCAGCACCGATTGAATCGCCCGATCGAGTCCCTCACGGTGAACCCATCCCACATAGCCCCCAAACTCGCACTCTCCCCGATCGTTCTCTAAGAAAACATGTTTGACGCCCATGGGATGATTCCACACCCGTAACGTCACCCCCTGCTTCAAGGTTGCGATCGGTTGCGATCGGCTGAAATGTTTAGGATGAGCATCGGTCATGCCAGGAACCGATCGTAATTGAGCAATGGTTTGGGTCACAGTGCGAGGCTCTGACAGCACAATTTCCTTCGGCTGCTCAGCCCAAAAGGCGCGAATGTTCTCATCCACTGCTTCACTAAATCGCAGCCCCGGATGATTGACGCCCGGAATGCAGACAAATCGCCCATGTTTAAACTGCGTCGTCTGCACCAGCACCGTCCCATCGCCGCCTTGATCACTGTCCCCCGCCACAATTAACGTGGGAATCACCTGGGCGATCGCTTCCGCCAAGGGCCGACGATCGACCCCTAAATCTTGAGCGATCGCAAAACTCACTAAATTCAGCGGATCCGCAATTTTAGCCAAATGGGCACCACCAATGGGAGAACCCAACAAAACTAGGGACTCAACCCGAGACCACCACTCCGGATGCCGCGTCAAAATTTCCGTCCAGATCACCCCACCCAACGAACATCCAATAATCCGAATGGGCAGATCGGGATTATTGCGCAGTTCTCGTAGCGCGATCGTCTCCACCTTGGCAATCAACGGCTCAATACTGAAGAGCGTATTGAAATAGCCGAGATCGGGCGCAATAATGCGATCGTCGGGACCCGAATTGCGCTGGGCCAACGCTTCCATGGCGTGGTAGGTATCGACCATGCCGTGTTGAGAAAACACAAGGTAGCTAGGAGAGTTCATAGGGATGATGCGGTGATGACAGGAACGATGAATCAAACCAGATCAAGCGAACGATCGCTTACATCCCTCTAGTTTGAAGCCTCACGACTCGCGATCGTTGATCCAAATACACACTTTCTCAACTGTCCCCTTCAAACTTGTTTCTAGTACCTCGGCTCCTGAGTAGGCATGTACCGGGCACCGCCCCCTTCAAAACGGCGACGATAGAGAAGTTCCAACTGTCCTCCATATTCCTGAATCAGAGCAAGCTGACGGAGATAGAGTCCTCGAAACGAGTTGGCAAACAGCAACATCACGATCGCAACCCCCAAACCACTCGCCGTAGAAATCAAGGCTTCACTGACCCCGCCCGTTACTTCCACCGTGTTTTTTCCGCCGACGGTACTGAGCGTCAAGGAAGCAAACGATCGAATCAACCCCAACACCGTCCCCAACAATCCCAGCAGAGGAGCCAAACTGATAATGGTCTCAAACACCGTACTGAATCGCTTCAACAGCGGTAACTCCGCCTGTGCCGAACTTTCTAGGGCTAGTCGAAACTCCTCAGGAGTGGCACGATCGAGTTCTAATGCTGAGAGAAAAATTCGAGAGATGGGGAGATCTGCATTTTTTTCTAATAGGCCAAACGCGGCTTTAGGATTGCGACGGTAGAGATTGAGGGTTTCCCGAACCAGCCGATCGGTGCGTTTGAGCACGTTGGTCCAAAAAATTAGCCGTTCCAAGATTAGAGCGATGCCCAAAATCGAAAAAGCGAGGAGTGGATACATAACCTCCCCACCTGCTGTAAACCAATTTCCCGCTGCCATCCGTGTTTCCATTGAAATATATTTCGCACAGTTTACCAGGAAGCTGGAAAATTATCCGTCTACCCCAGAGGTTTATCACCTTTTATCACCTTCCATGGACTTGAGATAAAGCCTGATGGAAAGAAACGGCTCTAGGTAAAAAGTTAGTGAAGCTCAGTACTATTACTGAGCTTCCTTTAAAAAATGTACGAACATCTACTTAAGCCCTCAGTTCTACTTCTAAAGGCGGATGCGATCGAGGGAAGTCTTTATATCACTGGCTTTGCCCTGATATGGGGTTAGCCCCACTATTTAAGAGGTTTTTTGACCATGAGTGTATCTTCTTGCTTATCTACAGCTTTTTCTTGCGATACCTCTTCTGATCGTTTGACTGTGGATTCTATTGCGGATTCTGCTGAGGCGAATTTGAGTCAAGTCATTACGGATATTTTGGCGACGGGTTCGATTTCACGCTCGAATCAGCAATACCTCTTAAATCTCACCCGATCGCAACAGTTTCTCTCTGGGCGAGATGTTGTCTTGATCAATCGCGTGTTTCACCGCCTTCAAATTGGCCTGCTGCGAGTCGTGAACGATTAGTTCAAAATTTGGTCAAAAAATTTAGCCAATTCCTGACAATCTTGGCCAAGATGTTCAGAATTGACGATCGAATCTTTGAAAAGTCCTCTATCCTAAGAAGACGATTTCGATCGATTTGATCGATCAGTTTGATCAATTAGTTGGCGACCTAACTCAACGGTCCTGACACAGCGGTTTAGTGGAGCATCCACGACAGGATTTTTTGGGTGCATCATGAAACAACAATGGAAGCAGCGTATTTCCCCATGGGTTCTACAGGGGTCTCGTCAATGGATGAGACTGTGGGGTAGACGTAAACCGCTGTGGTTGGCGATTGCTGTTTGTGCGCTGGGGGGATTGTTCCTGGGTTCTCTGCTATCGAGAACGGTTCAAAGTACACTCTCGGTGACGAATGATGCAGTTGCGAATCCTACTCCTCCAGGATTGCGTCAAAGTAGTCTCATGTTCACCGAAGCGTCCGATCGGCCACGCACCCTTGTAAAGCCGACGAAGGCCGTTGCCCGCAGGGGCATGGTGGCTCAGAAAGCGCCTCGTTTGGATCGGGTGGTGGGCGATCGGTCTACGGACTGTGCCGCAAGTCCCCAGCAGTCCCGGAACCCGAAGTCGCTCATGGCACTGCAAAATCTTCCGCTGAATCGTTTTCGCGTGAGTGCCGGACAAACTCGCGGACCTGTTGCAGAGCAGGCTAACGTCGCGCACTATACAAATTTTGGCTGGCGCTTTTTGGCGGATTGGAAAGGGCGATCGGCCTTGTATGAGCCGATCGTCGTCCTCCATGAAACTGTGGGTTCCTTTGAGTCGGTCATGAATATGTTTTCATCTAACCACCCGGATGATGAGGACCAGGTCAGTTATCATGCGTTGATTCGAGAAAGTGGGGATATCGTCTATGTTGTCCCACCCGAGTATCGCGCTTACGGGGCTGGGGACTCTGTCTTTGTGAATGCGGCTTATCAAGAGGAAACGGTTCAGACTAAGTCGCAGTCACCGCCGTCTGTCAATAATTTTGCCTATCATATTTCTCTGGTGACACCAGAAGAAGGCCAAAACGATGAAGACACCCATGCTGGGTATACCAGAAATCAATATGAAGCGCTCGCTTGGCTGGTTTCAAAGACAGGGGTACCTGACGATCGGATCACGACCCATAAGCTAGTCGATCGATCGGGAACGCGCATTGACCCGAGAAGCTTTAACGCGCCTTACTTTCTATCTAGATTGCACGCTTATCCCAGAACTCAGGAAGTCGTCATTGGCTGCACGTTGATGGATTCACCACCGCCACCTAAAGCCACCTAGTATCAGTCTAAATCTTATCTAGCCTAGTATTTTAGCTAGCCATGGGCAGTTGAGGTTCAGTCGAGGCGACGTAGACTTCTTCTTTAGCAAAATAGAGACTGACGAATCTCGCGCCGAGAATGATGCGAGCGGTTTCGGCAAAGTAGTCCAGGTCATCCATGAGATTGTCTACGATCCAAGGCTCGCTGCAATGCACGACCAAATTGTCGCGCTTCAGTTCGAGGTGGCAGAGTCCTAAGGGATGTAAAAAAAGTTTTCTTAACCGTTTGAGTCGAGACTGGGTTAGAAGTGCGTGGTCCTTGGGATTAAATTCAATAATCATGGTGATTTACCAAAATGTCTTTGTAATACTGCCTAGATTGAACCGTAGATCATTAGTAGGCCACACTGTAAGAATGCGGGATATTCTCGATCCGGTCAGAGGGTAACTCCGTAAATCTACGTGAACTAAAATCCGAATTATATTGAAAAATCGGCTAGCCATTTTTCGGGGTGTTAAATCTCATGACCGCGATCGCTGCGATGAGGTTCCCTTCAAAGTGGCAAAACAGGTTTCCTGAAATTATAGATACCATATCTATATATGTAGACTTTGGAAGAGTTCCTAAAGGTTAATAATTTTTGTGCGCCTAATTTTGATATATCCATAAGGGTGAAGAATTGTAAGGTGAGCATGGCGAGACGACTGACACAGCGATCGGCACAGCAATCGACGAAACGGTTAGCTTGGTTAGAGGGGATCCGTTTTTTTGCGGCGGTGGTATTGCTGGTGTATCACGCGCAGTTGCTGCTGACGGACTATGCCTATACCCCAAAGCCGACGGGGTTGGGAGCGAATATGATGGCGCTGTGGGCGGCGAGTGGGCGATTGGCGGGTGAGGGCTGGGGCCATGGAGTGGCGGCGGCCATGTGGTTTGGGTATCAGTTTGTGGATGTGTTTGTGTTGGTGAGTGGGTTTAGTTTGGTGCTGTCGTTGAAGGGGGAGGCGATACGGGCGGGTTCATTTGTGGTGCAGCGCTGTCTGCGGATTTTGCTGCCGTTCTGGACGGTGGCGGCGATCGCCTATCCAGTGTTGGCGACGATCGGATTTTTGACAAAAAGCTACATTCCCGATGCTTGGCATGTGTTTGCGGGGCTGACGTTTCCGTTGTTGTTTGACTACGGTGGGCGGCTGTTGCTTTCGACCAGTGGGCCTTGGTGGTTTGTGCCGTTGATTTTGAGTTTTGCGGTGGCCTTTCCGGGGTTGTGGTGGTTGATGGAGCGCTGGGGGGCGAAGAATTTACTGTGGGTCAGTTGTGGGATTACGTTTATCTATCGATCGCTCTCTGTGTGGGTGTTTGACGGCCATCCGACCTATGTGATTGTGTCGGCGGCGGCGAGTTGGTTTCCGTTTTTGTCGATGTTGGCGAAGTTGAGTACGTTTGTGCTGGGGATGATGGTGGCGCAGCAGTTTCAGCGCGGTCAAGGGGTGATTTTTTGGCGCGATCGTCAGGTGTTGGCGATCGGGATTCCGGCTTACGTTTTAGGATTTGTGGGGCAGTTTTATCGAGTGGGCTGGGTGGTGGATGACTTTTTGATTGCGATCGGATTGTCGTTAATCTGTATGGTGCTGTTTCGTCGCTTGTGTTCTATAGATTGGATATCTCGTTGCTGTGTTGTTTTGGGTGGCTATAGTTATAGCTATTTCTTAGTGCATAACTTTGTGATCGATCGGACGATTCGGTTGTGGGTGCGTCAGGATGTCAATTTGTACTATCAAGCGTTGCCCTTGATGATTGTGGGGACGCTGGGGTTGGCGGTGGTGGCGGATTGGGCGACCCCTCGGGTAAGGCGGGGGGCGATCGCAGGATTTCATGCCGTCGATCGGTTGTTACATCAATCGAAAGAATCGCCCGATGAAAATCTGTCGGACGATCGGTATGCGATTCGATCGAAGGATCGCTAAAATTAAAGTGAAGATTGATTCAATTTTAGGATGTACACAATGGAAACTCAGGCTTTACCTCTCGTCTTTACCGTGCCAGATATGATGTGTGGGAGTTGTGGGAAGAAAATTGTGGCAGCGGTTCAGGGGATTGCTCCGGAGGCGATCGTCCTGACGAATCCAGAGACAAAGGAAGTTCAAGTGACGACTACGCAATCCTGGGAAGCGGTGAAGGGGGCGATCGAATCGGTGGGATTTGAAGTGACGGTTTGATGGAATCCTGGCGAACCGCCCCCCGGCCCCCAATTCTGGGGGAGTAAGAGAATTTTGTGATATTTGTCAAAGCCCCCAATTTTGGGGGTTTGGGGGCCAAAAAATTTGGAAAACGACAGAATGGCTTGATATACTGGTTGAGTCTTCGCCGTAGTCCTCTAGGGGTTTCATGACCGATCGTCCCGATAATCTCGATAATTTTGTCGAACTTGAACAGCAACTCCGGTCGTTTGCTCTCAATGAACGAATTGGAGCCTTGAACCAATTGGCGAAACTGGATTCTTCAGTTGCAGTTCCGGTGTTGGAGCGGTTAGCAGCGGAGAAGGATTTTATGTTTCGGCGGTTGGCGATGATGGGATTGGCGAATCATCGGACGGAAGAGTCGTTTCAGGTGTTGCAGGGCTTAATTGATCGCGAAGACGATCACAGTGTGTTGGCCGAAGCGGCAAACTCGATCTATGAGTTTGGCGATCGATCGATTCCGATTTTGTTGAATATCTTTGAACGATCGTCCCATTGGCTTGTGCGTCAGACCATCATTTCAATTTTGGTTGAAACAGATCACGATCAGGCGTTGTTTCAAGTGGCGACCGAGGCATTGCAAGATGAAACCCAAACCGTTAAGGAAGCGGGCATTTTAGCGATGGCTAAGGTTTGGAAATCACCCCAAGCCCCGCAGGCGTTTGCCTTAATCAAAGCCCTTGCCCAAGACGAGTTTTGGCGAAATCGCTGGCGAGCCGCGATCGCCCTTTCCGGCTGCCAAATTCCCGAGTCCCGTGAGTTGTTAGCTAAATTGCAAACCGATGAACATTATCGAGTGGTTGCAGCGGCGCTAGAGGTGATGGCGGCAGACCCGATCCCCCTAAATCCCCCTTAAAAAGGGGGACTTTGAGTAAGAAGGGAACTTTGAGTCAAACTCACAAGAATCTGAATGGACATTCTCAACTTCTAATCCTCTTTTTTCCGGTCCCCCCTTTTTAAGGGGGCTAGGGGGATCGGGTCCATCGCAATCACCCATTGATTGCGAATTCACTTGTATTCACATACTGACCCGATCGCGTCCTGCTTGCTTGGCTTGATAGAGGGCACGATCGGCGCGATTGAGCAAAGCTTCCGGCGGAATGGTCCCCGTCGGAATCAGACTCGCCACGCCAAAACTCACGGTCACAAATTCTGAAACCTCTGATGTTCGATGGCTGATTTCCAAGCCATGCACCTTCGATCGTACGGATTCCGCTACCTTAATTGCCCCCGCCGTATCTGTGTCGGGCAATAGCATGACAAACTCCTCTCCACCATAACGGGCCACACAATCAGAGGGCCGACAGACTACAGAAGCAAGAGCCTGGGCAATGGAACAAAGACATTCATCCCCTAAAATATGACCATAGGTATCATTGTATTTTTTAAAATAATCAACATCACAAAGCACGATCGAAAGAGCCGTCTTATTGCGACGAGCACGTTTCCATTCTTGAAGAAATCGCTCATCAAAACTTCGCCGATTCGAAATTTGGGTGAGTCCATCGAGATAGGCCAGTCGCTCTAGCTTGTAATTAGCGACCTTAAGGGCAGTTTCCGCTTGACCTCGACGATCGATTTCTTCCTCTAAGTCACGGGTTCGCTCGGCTACTTTTTGTTCTAGCGATCGGGCATGGTCGGCGAGCTGTTGGCGTGAGGTTTGGATTTCCTCACTCATTTGATTAAAGTAAAAAATTAAATTGGAGAGTTCTAAAATTCTTGGCATTCGCAATCTTCTTTGAAAATTGCCTTCAGTCATGTCTTTACTGGCTT
>JAAFJU010000142.1 GCA_013298165.1 Synechococcales cyanobacterium bin31.maxbin.ball.101
TGCAAGACGATCTTGCTCTTAAATTCTGCGGTGTATTGACGACGTTTTCCACTCATGATGTTGTCCCTCCCTTGGAACAAGAATACTACTCTTAGTATCCTGTCCGAAAGTTGGGGGTCACTTCAGGGGATCATTCAAAATCTCTTCCAAATCACATTGAGTAAAACATACGCCTGACAACTCAAATAGATTAATATCATCAGGATTTTTTAATCCAAATTCGACTCTAGTAAATTTAGTCTTTCTAAATCGAGTTAATCTTGGCTTGGCTACTTCATCTCTAAGCAGTGAAATAGCATAAACTAATGAGGCTAAAGAAATAATGATTGAAATAGTTAAAACACCAATAACATCAATACTAATCTTGAACTCTTTAATGAGGATTTTCCACACATAAAATACACTTACGCAAGTAAAAATAAGAAAACATGTAAATAATTCCGATATTTTTGATTCTGAAGGATAGTCATTATCAATATTGCTAGATGAACCATCTGCAAACGCTAATGTCGTCCAAAAAATCTGACAGAAAACGCGAAACAACATTTCCGTCTCCTGATCGCTACTATGCCCAAATTTTGCATTTCTGAAGGAGGTATCTATAATGGTAGCCTCAGAGAAGTCTGCACCCAATAAATTTGCATTGTTGAAGGAAGAATTTTTAATGGTTGCATTGGCAAACGAAACGCCTTCAAGATTTTGATTATCAAAAGACATATTGTCTAAATCTTGAAAAGAAAAACTTGGTTTGGAGGACTGCTCTTCCATTACTAAAACCTGAATGCCAAATTTTTATTTAAATATAACATAGCCTAATTGCAATACAGATGGCATCCGTTTTTCAAAGACCGCCGTTCAGCTTTGCTGGCTCGGAGAGCATCGCCCGTTACCCCTGAGAAAGGACGATCGAAACCTCAAGACTGATCAGCAATCTCTTGAAGCACTTTAGCCAAATCGGGTGCGTCAGAGGCAATCACGTTGGTTTCACTGCCATCATGCTTGTGATGAGGAAACGTCGAAAGACTGAGCTTCCGGTGATGTCCTGTATTGTCATACCGAAAAATAAGCTGATTCTCAGCCGTCATGTATTGATAGGTGTACATCTCTCGATCGACGATCGACGTAGTTTTCACAAACTCTCGAACGGCAAGCGTTTTCCCATTTATCAGATTCAATTCGCCGTGAATGAATCCTCGATCGTGGCTTCGGGCTTCGTAGACTAAATTTGATTCCTGAACGATCGCGCACTGATCGACTAAAGTTTGAATCTGTCGAAAATAATCATTAAGCAACAAATTCAATTCCTCGCAACTGCTCTACATCCTCCAACAAACCTTGCAGCATCCGAGATTCACCAATCCATTCTCCAAATTCTAGCGTTTCATCTAATTCATCATTCTCATAACGTTGAATGAACTCCCGAGTAGTCATCTGATATTTGTGTTCAAATTCACGAAGACGTTGTTGTGTCTTTTGGATACCGTCCTCACTCGATCGCACAAACGAATCGATCGCATTTTGAACGATCGGCTGAATGGGCGTTGATTGTTTAGAAATCAGTTTTAATTCTGTCATTGCGTTCTACCATTTCTGGATTCGGCTCTCTACCTTTATGGTACTGCTAAAATCAAGATTAGGGTATCGCCCCTCCCCACCGCCAAACTCTAGACGGACGATCGTTCCCCGTGGCAGAGGACGATCGTCTATCATGGAACCATCCCGCGATCGAGTAACACCCATGACCTTAAAAGAACTCGAAACTCAACTTCAATCTCTCACAACCACCGAAAGAGCCGATGCGATTCAAATTTTGACTCAGCAATTGAACCATCCATCGCGGGGTATTACCAAGACGATCGGCGTCATGGGCGGTGATGCTTGCCTTGATAACACTCGACTTCCCGTTTGGCTATTCGTGAGTTTGCGGCAGCAAGGCTCGACCGACGCAGAACTCTTAGAAGCCTATCCACACCTGAACGCTGTTGATCTTGTTAATGTCTGGGCTTACGCGGATGCGCATCCTGAGGAGATTGCGATCGCCCTTCAAGAGCAAGAAGATGCCATGCAGGATGATCTCTAACCATGGCAAGATTCTACGCCGATGAGCAATTTCCGCGCATCGCAACAGAACATCTACGATTGCTCAGCCATGATGTGTTGACCGTTCAGGAAGCTGGAAATGCAGGAAAATCAGACCCATGACTTAGGAAGTGAAACATCACTCCCCACAGTTATTTTCTTACGAGGTAAGCGAAGTGAGGCAAAAGGAGCTTTAGCACTGGTCATCGATCGGCAAACTGATTTACTGGAAGCCTGGAGGAGAATTCATGGAACGCACTGAACAAGAACTGGATGAGATGTTCGATCAAGCTGAAATTAGTGCCAAAATAGCGGACTTAACAGAACCTCGTGCCCTTTCTGCCCATTACGATCGAGACACTGAGAGAATTGTAATTCAGCTTCGGGATGGTTCTACGTTTATGTTTCCCTCTCGTTTAGGACAGGGCTTGATGGATGCTAGCGCTGAAGATCTAGCGGCCATTGAGATTACGCCGTCTGGGTATGGTTTACATTGGGAAAATTTAGATGTGGATTTGAGTGTTCCATCCTTGCTGAAAGGGATTTATGGGACACGCGCTTGGATGGCGCAATTACAGGCGATTGCTTAAATTATGAGTCAAACATCAGACGATCGATCGGAAACTGAAATGCGATCGGAATACGATTTCGTCGATGGGAGTTCTGCGATCGGGCGACGAGTAGGAATAGATCGTGAACTTTATGAAAATATCTTGAACTCTCCTACGAACTCCGTAATATTCGTATTGAGTGATGTATAAATCAAATATCCCGTCGTCTTTTCTCAATCTTATCTCTATGTTGAAAAAGAAAATTGTTTTGCTAGCTATGGCACCGATTATCTTTGCAATAAATAGTTGTGTCGCGATCAACTATTCGGAAAGTAAAACGAAGTCCTCTACGACGGAAACAACAGTGAGTAGCAAACAAGCACTCTCAGTTTCAACACAGGAAGCTGTTCAGGAGGCATTGGCGAAAATGTCTCCTTCTGAGGAGAAGATGTTGAAGAATTGCCTTGGAGGTATAGCGGCTTCAGGCGCGGGAGAATATAAAACTGCAATTCAATTTTATACAGAATGCCTCTCTGTTTTACCGAAAGAAGGATCAGAATATCCAGCCATACTCATGTACAGAGGATTTGCTTATTATTCAGATGGAATGAGTAAGAAAGCGATTGATGACTATAACCAATCAATTGCAAGCCAGTCGAAAGGAATTCATTCAAAAGATACGTATATTCGTCGAGGAGATGCATATTCTCAACTAGGAGATAGAAATACGGCTATTAAAGATTATACTAAGGCTATTGAACTAGATTCAGCTAGTGCAGTGGCTTATAACGCAAGAGCGAGAGTTTATTCTGAGTTGAAGAAACATACTCAAGCAATTTCAGACTATACAAAAGTTCTCAAAATTGATCCAGATTACTTACATGGATACATAAATCGAGGTCTAGCCTTGTCTTCCATAGGCAATGAGAAAGAGGCGATCGAGGACTACAATAAAGCGATTGGTTTGGATGTGAATTATGCAGCGGCTTACTATAATCGAGCACTTTCACAATCGGCGTTGTCAAATAAGAAAGCTGCAAAGATTGATTTTCAAAAAGCGGCAGACCTTTATCTAAAAGATGGAAATTCAGTAGACGCACAAGATGCTTTGAACAAAATCAAAACATTGTAATCATCCTCATACTGAAATAATGTCAATAAACAATGACTGAAGGTCGCCTCAAAGTTCATCTGGGTTATGGCACCGTCTGAATCGATCGGCCAATTTGTTTCAAAATCTGTAAAATTTGAGTCCGATCGGCTTCTTCCTCCAATAGCAACTCCTTAGACTTTCCATAAACAGGACGCCCATCCCGCAAGACCATTTTCAAAAACACAAAGTTACTCCCATTGGACACCATGCCGTAGAGCGGATTGGTTCTGGGTTTATTCTTCAGATTAGACAGCATATAGGTCAGCACCTGTGGAATCCCGACACTCAGAGAAAACGCCTGTCGTTTTGATTCAACCACTAGGAGCCACATTTGATCGAGCAAAACCAGCAAATCAATCCGGCCTCGATAGGTTTTCTTCTCATCTTTGAATGAAATCTGAACATGTTCTTCCGCACTGAATTGAAACGGCGGTAAAAAGAGATCGGCTAAATCCATCAATGGCGAAAGGATCAAAATCTTCAGAGACTCTTCCATCATAGAGTCTTGATTGTGATTGAGATACGTAGCATAAATTCGATCGAGTCGCTGATGCTCAAAGGGCGAAAGCACAGGCAAATCCCGCTGCCACTCTAAGAAAAAATCTGCATCGCTGCTCACTTGCAACTGAAACTCTTCTTTGAGATGACGAAGCGTTAGCTGATCGAGGGAAAGAGTGCGAGACATAGTCAGATCAACATTAAACAGCTTAATTTCATGATATCAAAATCGCCCATCAAATGCGGTCTCAAATTCCCTGGCTCACCCATTGGCGTAGCCTACCATTACCCGATCGCCCGCAGCAATGTCTGAAGCTTCAACTGCACCTCTGCCAGCTCCTTCTCAGGATTAGAACCCTTTACAATGCCCGCCCCTGCAAACAACTGCGCCCGATCGCCCGCCACGATCGCCGATCGAATCCCCACCGCAAACTCACCATTGCCCTCCCCATCCAGCCACCCGATCGGAGCCGCATAGCGGGATCTGTCGAAGGTTTCTAATTGTCGAATTTGTGCGCAGGCGAGATCCCTGGGAACCCCGGCCACAGCAGGCGTTGGATGTAATGCTGCAACGAGATCTAAAATGTGAACCGATCGGGGAATCACCGCATGAATTGGCGTATGTAGATGTTGAATGTTTGGCAACTGTAAAAGCGTTGCGTCTAGCATTTCTGGATTAAGCCCCAAACCGATTAACGTTTTTGTAATAAAATCAATTACTAACTGATGCTCACGGCGATCCTTTTCACTGAGTAATAATTGTTGTGCTAAATAGAGATCCGACTCCGGTGTCTCTCCCCTCGGCGCAGAACCCGCCAAAGCATCCGTCTCCACTAATCGATTCTTAACCCGAACCAATCGTTCAGGACTCGCCCCTAGAAAGGTTTCTCCCCGATCGTTATTGCAGGCAAAGACATAACATCCTGTATACAGTTGCCGTAGATTTTGCAACGACATCACTACATCAAAATTTTCAGAGGCTTGCACTTCATAGGACAACGCTAAAACAATCTTTTCAATTTCGCGGGTTTCAATGGTTTCTAAGGCGCGAAGTACGGAGGTTTTGAATTGGTCGGGGGAGGTGAAGGCTTGAAAGCATTGGGTCACGCTAGGCGGCGGTGCGATCGAAACCCCGATCGATTGGATCTCCTGCAATGCTTTCCAAATCTCATCCGCCAACGCGATCGCCGAAAAATTCTCATCTAGGACCCGATTGACCACTACCGAACCCCGATCGCCCACCCGCGCAATCTGCCAAAGCGGTAAAAAAACTGAACCCGCCGCAAAGCCGTCATGCGTTTGATCAAAGAACGAGAAGCCACAGAAAAAATGGGGTCCAAAAAACGGCACCGATCGATCGCCCCGCACCACCACCCGCTCCGTCACCCCTGTCACCCAATCGCGCACTAACTCAAACCGTCTCGGCCCCTCCACCGTCAACGCGATCGCTTCACCCACCGCCAGCACCGATGTCTCGTTCTTCTCAAAGTAAAAATGACAAGCCTGCGCCTTATCCCAAGACCGCAACAAACTCAACATCTCGATCGCCCCCACCGAAAACGCCAAGCTCACCACCTTGGGCAGATCCGATCGGATCTTCTGAAGGGAGAGACGTTGGAGACAGTCGCAGAGCGCTGGGTAGGAAGAGAGGCAGTCCGAAACATCGAGCGACATATAACTAAGCGTTTCAATCTGTAAATTTTATGACACTGTTTGATCTTAGCTTGAGTGACGCATTTCCCCGGACCGCCCCACCGACCCAATCCCAAAAACTTCTGGAGGATTCTACCAGTGGACCCACCCAAATACCGTATTATTACCTATTGATATAAACCCAGTTTCTAACCCTTGGCTATGATGAAGGTTCTCGTTTCTGATCCGATCGATCAAGTTGGGATTGATATTCTCTCCCAGGTCGCACAAGTTGATGTCAATACCGGGCTATCCCCCGACGAACTCGTCGCCTGCATTGGGGAGTACGACGCTCTGATGATTCGATCGGGCACCCGCGTCACTGCCGCTGTGATTGAATCCGGCAAAAAACTCAAAATTATTGGACGGGCAGGCGTCGGCGTAGACAATGTGGATGTCCCTGCTGCGACCCGCAAAGGGATTGTTGTCGTCAACTCGCCGGAAGGCAACACGATCGCTGCCGCTGAGCATACCCTAGCGATGATGATGGCCGTCTCCCGCTTCATTCCCGCTGCGAATGCCTCCATGAAAGAGGGCAAATGGGACCGCAAAAGCTTTACAGGCGTAGAAGTTTATAAAAAGACCTTAGGTATCGTGGGCCTGGGCAAGATCGGTACCCATGTGGCAACGGTCGCTAAAGCCATGGGCATGAACCTGATTGCCTTTGACCCCTTCATTTCCAAGGAGCGGGCCGAGCAAATCGGCTGCAAACTGGTGGAAATGGACACGCTGCTGAGCAATTCCGACTACATCACGCTTCATATTCCCAAAACCCCCGAAACGGCGAACTTGATTAACGCCACTTCGATCGCCAAGATGAAGCCCACTGTGCGGATCATCAACTGCGCGCGGGGCGGCATCATTGACGAAGCGGCTCTAGCGGAAGCGGTGAACAGCGGACGGATTGCAGGGGCTGCGATCGATGTCTTCGACAGCGAACCCCTCGGCGAATCAACGCTCAGAGCCGTGGGCAAAAACCTGGTGCTGACACCGCACTTGGGCGCTTCCACCGAAGAAGCACAGGTGAACGTCGCGATCGACGTGGCAGAACAAATCCGCGACGTATTATTGGACAAACCTGCTCGTAGTGCAGTGAACATCCCCGGTTTGCGTCCTGATGTTCTCGAAGCCCTGAAACCCTACCTGCAACTGGCCGAAACTCTGGGTACCATGGTCAGCCAACTCGCAGGTGGCCGGATTGAATCCCTGAATATCTCGCTGCGCGGCGAACTGGCGAGTAATCAAAGTCAGCCGATCGTCATCGCGGCCCTGAAGGGAATGCTATCCCACGCCCTGCAAGAGCGCGTCAACTTCGTCAATGCCAGCATCGAAGCCAAAGAGCGCGGCATCCACGTCATCGAGACCCGCGATGAATCGGTGAAGGACTACACCGGATCCCTCATGCTGACCGCCAAAGGCTCCCTGGGAGAACATTCCGTCAGTGGTGCGCTGCTGGGCGATCACGAAATGCGGATTATCGAGATTGACGAATTCCCCGTCAACGTTCCCCCCAGCAAATACATGCTGTTCACCTTGCACCGCGACATGCCGGGAATCATCGGACGCATCGGTTCCCTTTTGGGTGATCTCAACGTCAACATTGCCAGTATGCAAGTCGGACGCAAAATCGTACGCGGAGACGCCGTCATGGTCCTCACCGTAGACGACCCCCTTCCTGAAAACACGATCGCTGAGATCACCAAAGTCGCCGGAATCCGCGATGCCTACACGGTCACACTGTAGTCTCACCTAAATGCTCCATTCGTTTCAATTGGCCAAAACATGACTAACAGTTGGTGGGAAATCCAGGTTCTGTGCGATGCCGTACTGGAGGAATCCATGTTTTGGCGGTTGGAGCGCTTTGGGTGTAAGGGGATGTCGAGTCAGCGAGAGGATAACTCCTCGATCATTGCGGCCTACCTGCCCAAAATGTCCTCCCATGTTTTGGACCTATCGGCCTTAGCCTTACAAATTAAACAAGACGCCCTCTGTTTTGAAGTGGGGGTGCCGTCGATTCAGTGGCGTTTGATTGACGAAGAGGACTGGGCCAGCGGCTGGAAAGCCTACTGGAAACCTCAAGAAATCGGCGATCGGCTCCTGATCCATCCCGCTTGGCTCCCACTACCTGAACAGACCGATCGCACCATTTTAAAACTCGAACCCGGTGTCGCCTTTGGCACTGGCGATCATGCCACCACTCAACTTTGCCTCGAAGCACTTGAAATGCGGCTCGGGGAAGGCGCAGACACCATTACGATCGCCGACATCGGCTGCGGCTCCGGCATCCTCTCCGTCGGCGCACTACTATTAGGAGCCAAAAAAGCCTACGCCGTCGATACCGACCCCCTCGCCATCAAAGCCACCCAAGAAAATATCAAACTCAACAGTATCGATCCAGCCCGTCTCGAAGTGGCAGAAGGCAGCGTAGAAGTGATCGTCGATATGATTCCGGCTCCCGTCGAAGGCATTGTCTGTAACATCCTGGCCCATGTCATCGTCGAACTCATCCCCGAATGGGAGCCATTCACCAAGCCCGAAACCTGGGGGATCCTCAGCGGTGTCCTGCTGGACCAAGCCAAAGCCGTCACCGACGTCCTAGAAGAAAATGGCTGGTTTGTCTCAGCATTGTGGAAACGGGGCGACTGGTGCTGCTTAAATATCCGCCGTATGAATTAAGACCGATCGCTTGATCCTAAATCCCTCTAACCGCAGTTAATCTCGCATTAGGGGGATTTTTTTTGAAAATGGGAACTCTGGGGTAAAGAAACGTTAAAAATCGTCCGAAAGTTAAGGTCTTCTCATCCAATATCACTGACCTGAGGCGGAGGATCAGTCGAGTTTTACAGAGGCTTTCCACAACCTCCAGTACTTTTCCCCAGATCTAATCTAGTTTTCCACAGAGTTCCGTAGATCCCGATCGTTCGCCCGGATCAAAAAACTAAATCATCCACAATATAGTGTGTGATCCCCACTACTACTAAATTTAAGGCAAAAAATCAAAATCTCTTGTGTACCAAGCCTTACAGCCATTTAAATACATTTGAATTAGCCACTAGAACATCCAAAAATCGATCACTTAAGACCGATCAACTTGTTTTCCACAGTACGGAGACGGCAATTTTCATTCAAGGTGCCCATCATCGCACTGTGTATCAAATGGCACACGTAAATATACGCTCTACAAACCCTGAAGGCAGTGCGAGAATTTCGGCTATCGAGACAACGCCCCCTGAACTGAGATGTGCTGGTAAAGCCGTGAACCAAGTTCGGTTGTCGGTGGACCATCCACCGTTTTGTAGTCGTCACACTTTAAGCCTGAAATTGAGATTCATCTAAACTATGACCCCCACCATTTCCCTTCTTGCAGAACTTCCTGAAACACTTCACTGTGCCCTTGCTCAGTACATCGATAACCATCCTGATTGGGACCAAGATCGTGCGATCGCAGTCGCCATTGCCCAATTCCTTAATCAAGGTCCATCGGAAGAGACCGCTTCGTTGTCACGACGTGAACCTTGCCTCATGGCTTAAGGTCATTTGGCTCGATACTTGGCTTAACACCTGGCTCAATGCTGAGTGCAATCTTTGACTTAATCGGCTTCACATCACGAGCCGATCGTAACGAAACATTAAAGTGAAATTAGGAATCAGCGAGAGAACGCCCGTTTTCTCGTTTAATAGAACTCAAGACACAACTGTAAAACGCACTCTGACGTGCAGAAGTTACAATGTGGTCTTGGGTTCTTTGTTTTTTACATACGCTGCTTTATAGATATGCCTTACTTCTGGTTCAAAGCCTTTCATATTGTGGGATTTGTCTCGTGGTTTGCGGGGCTTTTTTATATTCCCCGGCTATTTGTGTATCATGCTGAGGCTCAGGAGCAGCAGGTTGAGCCTGCAAGAAGCATTCTAAAAGCCCAGTTCACGCTGATGGAAAAGCGTCTCTATGGCATCATTATGACCCCTGCCATGGTGGTGACGATCGCAATGGCGATCGCAATGATCACCCTATCTCCAGACTTATTACAACAAACTTGGCTCCAGGTCAAAATGGGCTTAGTCTCGGTGTTAGTGGGATTTCACTTCTATTGTCGCAAGATTATCCGACAGCTTGAAGCAGGCGAGATGCCGTTGACCTCGAAACAATTCCGTTGGATGAATGAGTTCCCAACCTTTTTTCTAGTGGTGATTGTCATGTTGGCAATCTTTAAAAACGACATCCCCACCAATGCCACAGGCTATGTGGTGTTAGCGATGGTGGTGACATTTGCCGCTAGCATTCAACTGTATGCCCGCAAGCGTCGTCTCGATGCCGAGAAAAAGTTGGCCGAGATCGGCTCCCTAACCCCCAATTCCGGGGAGGCATGAGTTCAAGCGGTAAGTTTTAACCGATCGACACCCTCCAAATCAAGATCCCAGTAAGGTGTCGATCGGCTCTCCCTTAGATTGATTGAATTTCGGTAAAGCCTGCAAGTTAAAACGACGATCAAAATTCCGATCGTCGTTTTGCTGTGTCTAGGGTTCGGCAAACCAACCCCCTAAAGTCTCTGGAATCCAGAATCATAGCGGCACGGCATCTCAAACATAACCCTCAAACATAACCCTATGTGCTTCATCGATCGTCCAGCCAAGAACCCAGAGTCCCCGTAAGATGCGTTAAGCGAAGCAACGCATCCTCTCCCCGACGCCCCGCAACCACCAATCCCCCCATCCCAGAAACAAAAATGTTGTGTTTTGCGTCAAAACAGGAAAGTTCTATAAAGGAAGTACCTCACTCCCTGCCGAATGTTTCAGAATGAATCATACCGATTCAGCCGATCGCCCTATCCCCATAAATCCGTTCAATCAGTTGTTTGCGAGGAAAATCATGAAACCCTTTAAGCGCCTCTCGTCCCGTCGTCCCTGGTTCTACCCCTTAC
>JAAFJU010000340.1 GCA_013298165.1 Synechococcales cyanobacterium bin31.maxbin.ball.101
GTCATCATCGGCGACCACGAGTTCATCGACTTCAACCTTGCGGCCATTGGCCTTCACCGTTAAGGTGTCAGCATCGCGCACCACCAGAATCCGACGAATCGCTTCGCCATCTTCACGAATCCCTTGAACCCGACCGCTTTCTTTACAGAGGGTCTTGATCCGGGCGACCACCGCACCAGGATCGACTTGATCGCCATCGTTGACGAGGATGTCAGTGCTGGTTGGACCTTGGGTCGTATCAGCAGCCACATCACGACGAATCACGAGGGACTCTAGAATCACCAGTTGAAGACGCATGAGGTCTTCACCCAGGGTTTCGTCCGGCAGTAACTCGATATCCGCTGCAATTTGGTTCGTGTCTTGATCGACATCTAGAACTAATTGAGTCCGGAGGAGGTCGATGCCTTCGATCGATCGGACGCGCTCACCATCTTTATAAGCCGTACGCTGAATGGCACGCAGACGGATTCCACGACCGGATCCAGGTCCGGAGACCGATTGGTGAGGAGCGGGCGGTTCATCAGGGACTTCGAACTCTTCCACGGGACGCAGCAACATGGCTGGGCCTTCGGGGGTTTCGACGAATTCGGCATAGCGCAATTCGCTAGCCGTTAGTCCCGGCATGATTTCTTGGCCGGGGCTGACGAGGGTGGCTTCACGGGTAACAAGGCCATCGAGGCTGTCCACCATATGCAGTTCACCGGGCTTGACGACGATCTCGCGAAGGATGTCGTTCTTTTGGGTGACTTCGACGATACCGCTGCTTTGACAGAAGACTTCTTTGACGACTTCTGTGCCTGCTTCCACGAATTGGCCGTCTTCCACCATGAGGAGTGAAATGTCTTTGTTCACTTCATGGGATTCTTCGGGGACCCAGAGGATGGTGCCACCTTTGAGGATTTCGTAGCCCTGTTTCGCTTTGCCGCGCTTGCCGACTTCTAGGCCGGAGAACTTGATGATGCCTCCGGTCTTGGTGCGGTAGCGATCGTCCTTCAGTTCAGCGACGATTTGGCCTGCGGTGACTTGACTGCCTGGAGCGGCTTTTAGGGAGTAAACCTGGCCGTTGATCACTTCCATCTGGTACATGTCGCCCCCTTGATGGGTTTCGACTTTCCGGACTTGGGCTTCGTCTAGCAGCACCGAAGAGGTAATGATTTGGACTTCCCGTCCACCTTTGCCTTCGGAGCCTTCAGGCAGTCGGATGGTGCCACCGTTTTCGGTGGTGAGCTTGGTTTCGGCGACGATCTGGTTGATTTCGATCGTTTCGCCATTTTTGACAATGGGTTCAGCTCCAGGTGGAAGGTTGTAGACGTCGCCCGATAGGACCCAAATCAGGCCGCCACGCTGGGCGACGCGGGTGGTGTTGCCCTGTCTATCCTTCTTGTCTTCAGGCACGACATCGGCGAAGTTCACTTCCCCAGCCAGGTGGGACGAAACGTCCATGGCCGCTTTTTCAGTGGTCTTGCGCGATCGGCCCGACAGGGGAACTTCGGTCAAGATTTGACCAGGTTTCACCTTTTGGCCATCGCGCACCATGACGGTGGTGCCTTGGGTGAAGGTAAAGGTCTGTTCACGACCGTCGCCTTCGACGACGATTTTGTTATTCACATCCGTGGAGGATTCAACGGTGTAGACATCTTCCCCGTGCCGAGTCCGGAAGGTCCGCACTTTCAGCTTTTTACCAAACTTGACCGTTCCGGCGAACGGCGCTTTATCTTGGCGGGCGACTTCCCCGGTGAAGACCCCACCCGTGTGGAAGGTCCGCATGGTGAGCTGGGTTCCTGGTTCTCCAATCGACTGAGCCGCGATGATCCCGACCGCTTCACCGATGTCTACGAAGTGACCATGGGCCAAGCTCCAGCCGTAGCAGAGCTGACAGACCGATCGGGTGGATTCGCAGGTGAGGGGCGATCGGACCATGACTTCTGAGACTTTGGCGCGACCGATTTCTTCGGCGATCGCATCAGACACCGCTTCGTTGCGACCAATGATGACTTCTCCAGTCTCAGGATGCACGACATCAGCGGCCACGACCCGGCCCAAGAGGCGATCTTTGACGGGGATCAGAACTTGGTCATCGTCCATCATGGCGCGTACGGGAATCCCGCGTGTCGTGCCACAGTCGATTTCCCGAATGATCATGTCCTGGGATACGTCCACCAGACGACGGGTCAAGTACCCGGAATCTGCCGTCCGCAATGCAGTGTCCACCAATCCTTTACGGGCACCGTAGGAGGAGATGATGTACTCCGTCACGGTCAACCCTTCTCGGAAGT
>JAAFJU010000166.1 GCA_013298165.1 Synechococcales cyanobacterium bin31.maxbin.ball.101
TCCCGAGGAAGAAGAGGGCAGCCACACCGCGCCTCGATTTGCCAACCTCTGGCAAGCGATCCCCGTCTTGGCACTGACGGATTTGGCCTTTTCTCTCGATAGTGTGACGACGGCGATCGCGGTCTCCAATGAAACCTGGCTGATCTTGTTGGGTGGGACGATCGGCATCATTGCCCTGCGGTTCATGGCGGGTCAGTTCATGATCTGGCTAGAGGAATACATCCATTTAGAGGATGCGGGCTATGTCACGGTCTCCTTTGTCGGCTTTCGGCTGTTGCTGCGGGTCTTTAATGACAGCTTGGTGCCGCCGGAGTGGATTATGGTGTTGGCGATTGGAGCAGTCTTCGCCTGGGGATTTTCGAAGAAGCGCGATGGGACTGAGGATTTGACAGCAGATTTAGCGGACGCCGATCGATCGGAAGAAGCCGCCGAAAAACGCTAGCGATCAATATCAAAAACAGGAAACATAAAAAGCAGGTGCTGAATCTTAGCGTTCAGCACCTGCTTTTTAGTTCGATCGAACTTATTCGTAGATCCAAGCCGTCATCGTCGGATCCCAAGAAACCAATTCCTCGTCCTTAAACCACAGTGCGATTTCGCTTTGTGCAGTTTCAACAGCGTCGGATCCGTGGATGATGTTACGGCCAATATTGACTCCGAAGTCACCGCGAATGGTTCCGGGTTCGGACGCTAGGGGGTTGGTTGCGCCGATGATTTTGCGCGCCGATGCCACAACCCCGTCACCTTCGAGGACGATCGCCACGACGGGACTGGAGGTAATGAATTCAACTAAGCCAGGGAAAAAAGGACGTTCTTTGTGAACACCGTAGTGCTGTTCTGCAAGTTCCTTGCTGACTTTCATGAGCTTCAGGCCCACGAGTTTAAAGCCCTTCTTTTCAAAGCGGCCAATGATCTCGGACACCAGCTTACGCTGAACGCCATCGGGCTTGATGGCAATAAATGTTCTTTCCATGGGTTCCCAAGCTTAAACAATTTAGAGAGATTTCCATTCATCAGAGTAGCAGCAAAGACGGTATAAACCATAGCCACCAAGAGCGGTGCTTTTTGGGGCGCGAAGTTGGGGGCAAATGCGATAAACTGAACCACTCAGTAGGGTTGTTTTGTAGGGTTTTCACTATGGCTGGACAGGCAATGGATTCGACGATGGTGGGCGATATGAAGATCAGTGAGATCGCTCCTGAACGGGTTTCTGAAAGCTTGGAGGCGATCGTACAGCCCATGAACGATCGTCGTCCTAAGAGCGACTCGAAGAGTTTTTCCAATGGTGCCAACGGGAAGTCTTCCAACGGGAAAAGCTCCCACGACAAGCACTCTCACGACAAGCAACATAAGGCTCACCCTGAACTCGAAGAATGGACCATTGAACAGAGCGAAGAACTCTATCGCATCAATGGCTGGGGCGACCCATATTTTTCAATCAATGCCGTGGGTCACGTGACGGTGTCGCCTAAAGGTCTGCGGGGTGGATCCTTAGATCTACATGATCTCGTCAATGCCTTAAAACATCGGAATCTAGAACTGCCGCTATTGATTCGATTTTCAGACATTTTGGAAGATCGCATTGAGCGGTTGAATGCCTGTTTTGCGAAGGCGATCGCAAGATATAACTACCCCGGTAACTATCGAGGTGTCTTCCCCGTCAAATGTAATCAACAGCGTCACTTCGTTGAAAACCTCGTCAAATTTGGCCAGCCTTACCAGTTCGGTTTAGAAGCGGGTTCAAAACCCGAATTGTTAATCGCCTTGGCATCATTGGATACCAAGGGTGCGCTGGTCATCTGCAATGGCTATAAAGATCAGGAATATGTCGAAACGGCAATGCTGGCGCAGAAACTCGGGCAGACCGCGATCGTGGTCATGGAGCAGGTTGAGGAAGTCGAGCAGGTCATTCTCGCCAGTCAAAAACTGGGCGTGAAGCCTGTGGTGGGAATCCGCGCAAAACTCTGTGCGAAGGGCATGGGACGCTGGGGAACTTCGGCGGGCGATCGGGCCAAGTTTGGTCTGACGATTCCGGAGATTTTGACGGCGATCGAGAAGCTGCGCAAGGCGGATTTACTCGATTCGCTTCAGCTTTTGCATTTCCACATTGGCTCCCAAATTTCATCCATTAGCGTTCTCAAAGATGCCTTCCGAGAAGCGGGACATATCTATACTGAACTCGCGCGCCTCGGTGCCAATATGAAGTATTTGGACGTGGGCGGTGGTCTCGGAGTAGATTACGACGGGTCAAAAACCACGTTTGCGGCCTCGAAGAACTACAACATGCAAAACTATGCCAATGACGTAGTAGCAGCCATTAAAGATGCCTGTACCCAAGCCAATCTTCCGGTCCCGACTCTCATTAGTGAAAGTGGACGGGCGATCGCCTCGCACCAGTCGGTGTTGGTGTTTGATATCTTAGGATCGAGTGATGTGGTGGAAGATACGATCGAGCCGTTGCTAGAAACCGATCATTTAATCATCCGCAACCTCTACGAAACCTACGAAACCATCACTGCCGACAATCTTCAAGAACCCTTCAACGATGCCGCTCAGTTCAAAGAAGAGGCCATTAGCTTATTTGGGTTTGGCTATTTGGGCTTACCGGAGCGGGCTAAGGCGGAGCGATTGTTTTGGTCATGCTGTCACAAGATTCAGCGGTATTTGCGCGATATGGATTTTGTGCCGGAGGAATTGACGGATCTCGAACAGGTCATGGCATCGATTTATTACATGAATTTATCGGTATTTCAATCGGCTCCTGATAGCTGGGCGATCGACCAACTGTTCCCGATCATGCCCATTCACCGCTTGGATGAAGCCCCGACAAAACGCGCAACGCTGGCGGATTTGACTTGCGATAGTGATGGCAAAATCGATCGGTTCATTGGTCTGCGGGAAGCGAAATCGCTATTAGAAGTCCATCCTTTAAAAGAGGATGAGCCTTACTATCTCGGCATGTTCCTAAATGGAGCCTACCAAGAAATTATGGGCAATTTGCACAACCTATTTGGCGATACGAATACGGTTCACATTCGTCTCACGCCGAAGGGTTATCAAATTGAGCATGTGGTGAAAGGTGACACCATGAAGGAGGTCTTGGGCTATGTGCAGTACAGTTCTGAGGATTTGATTGAGAGTATGCGAAAACGCACTGAAGTTGCGCTGGAGCATAAACAAATCACGCTAGAGGAATCGCAAATGTTACTGCAACATTACGAGCGCTGTCTGAGTGGCTACACCTACTTGTCATCAATGTAAATTAGATTGATTTACGATCGGGCCTTGAAATCAAGGCCCGATTTTCGTTATTTTAATGCAACAGATTTCGCGATCGGGGGAGATGGGTTAAAGCATCGATCGGTCTCCAATAGGAAAGATAATTCGGTGTATAATGAGACTATCCATATTGTAGATAGATTCGGAGTGTACGGATGCCATCTCCAACAGCCTCTCCCGATCGCCAAGCTGCAACTGCCGATCGAGGTCATCAGATCTATGATACTCAGATCCGATCGCAGGTCGAAGCAGATCACCATGGCGAAATTGTCGCGATCGATGTTTTGACTGGAGATTTTGCAATTGCGCTCGATAGTCTGACCGCTGCAAAACAGGTTTTAGAGAATAATCCAAACGCTCAGGTTTTCTGTATCCGTATCGGATATCGCGCCGTTCATCGTCTGGGCTATCACAGCCCGAATTCACTATGATTTTTGGGACTGTCAATCCCTATCGAGAAGCGATAGTTCAGTTCGTTGTGATAGGTAAAATCAACAACGAAAAAGTATTAAAGCCATTATCGATACCGGATACAGTGGATCACTCATTCTTCCTTCTGAAATGATTGAGGAGTTAGAACTTACTTGTTATGCAACTCAAGAAGGGGTGCTCGGGAATGGTAGTGTCCATCGGTTTAATGGCTACAACTCTTACAAGAACAACTTCAATCATGATCGTCCCACAGCGCAGGTCGCCACGATCGGACGCTGTTTGTTTTGGGGTGCGAGGAGGGTGATTTGGCGATCGTCACCGATTGTCCAGGTAGAAGCTTCTACGAGGGGCAGAGTTGAAGAAACGATCGGCTGAGCTTGAGCGGTTATTAGCGATGCCGATCGCACATCCTGCCACACTCGTTTGGTCGCGACAGGATGCGCTGGACTCTGGGGAATGCCGCCCCGTCCTGTTGAGATGAATTGGTTTTGGCGGGCGGTGGCGCAGGCATTGGCGACCTGCTGGTTTGCATCGGTGAAGGCGGCATTTAGGATGGGAAGAGCGGTCTGGGGGCTGAGGGAGAGGGTTTGGACGGCGATCGTGCCCTCCAGACCTAGCCCAGAACTCGCGGTGATGTCGCTTTGATCAGTGAGCGATCGTCTGGGTGTGATGCCGATTAATGTTTGCGCTGTCAATTGTATATTTCCACCGTTGCCTTGATTGGCATTGGCAATGATGTCGCTGTCGTTAATTCCAATAATTAATCCAGCATTGAGTTTAATGTTACCGCCATTGCCAACTCCCGCAGATGAAACTGAAATTTTGCTACGATCGCGCAACAGCAACATATCTCGAACGGTAATGTCAGCATTCCCACCCATTCCCGTCAACGTAGACCCCACAATCTCCGCATCCCGGCTCAAGGTCAATTCATTCACATTGATTTTTAAATCCCCGGCATTGCCCACACCTTCATGTTTGACACTGATATTGCCGCCATCTTGGAGGGTAATACGATCGGCCACCAGTTTTAAAACGCCCGTATTCCCCGTGGGAATTGCAGGCGTACCATAGGCCAATTGTGCCGTGATGTCCAAGGCATTGCCACTACTCGCAATACTTGAAGCTGACCCATCTCGATTTCGTCCCATTACCCAAATCTCCCGCGCACGGACTTCTAAGGCTCCAGCATTTCCCGAAGCAGCCGTGCTGGAGAGGAGTTCGCCGCCATTTCGAATATCGATGCGATCGGCTTCAATCAACGCATTCCCGGCATTCCCATTTCCAAATGTGTAGGTGCCAATGCTACTAGGACTATCGACATAGGGATTACGCCCATCCACCTCCAGCGTTTGAGCCACCACCCGCAGATTTCCGCCGTCTCCCAATCGATTGGACTGGGACGGATCACCAAATATCGCAAACACCGCTGCCGTGCCTGACGTGACGCTGCCACCCTCTCGCACCGCAATCTGTCGCGCCGTCACGTTCACATCTCCAGCCCGACCCGATCCCGTCGTCGCACTCCCAAGAAACGCCGATCGTCCCGTATTCACACTCGCCCCTAAGATTTCAATCATGTCCGCATGGACGTTCACCGTTCCAGCATCGCCCATGCCCGAGTTTGGCAATCCTGGAATGCGATAGGCAAAGGTCGTCACAATGCCCCCTTCAAAGATTCTCAAATCCCGCACATTCACATTCACATCCCCACTCCGCCCCTCCCCAATAGTCAGCGCCTGGATCCCACTGGAGGACGCCCCAAAGATCAGCGGAACGACATCTTGAGAATTGATTCGATCGGCTTGAACCTGAATATTCCCGCCCTGCCCCTGACCATTCGGACCCACTTGAGTCGCGATCGCTCCCCCCTGTCGCATGTCGATCGATCGCGCCTTCACCGTCACGGTTGCACCCGATCCAGTCGCATCCGTCGTACTCCCGATCGTGCTCCGACTGATGCCATTCCGATAGGGCGACGCGGTGGGGATAAAGTCACGAATGAAAACCGAATCGATCGCACTCACCTCGACGTTGCCACCAGATTGGGGACCAAAATTAACCGCTTCGATCGCCGCTCCATCCAAAACCTGAATATTCCCAGCCTGAATCCGAAGATTTCCCCCTGCTCCCGTCGCTCCTGGCAGGACTTGATTCGTAATCCAAGTCGGAGCAAGGTCAAAGGGATCAACGCCTTTTAAGGTCAATGTTCCTGCCGCTCTGACCGTCAGATTTGCGCCTGTTTGACGACTTAAATTCCCGACTGCAATTTGGGATTGGTCGATCGTAATATGATTCCCCACCACTTGAATCCCCGCAAAAGGATTACCCACTGGATCAGGATTCCACAGGGACGATCGTGCCGCCAGATTCACATCCCCATACTCCAAACCATTGCCATAGCTCATCGCAAACCCGATCGGCGTTGTTTCAATTCCCACCGTTCCATTCCGAACCGCACCCACGTCCAGCCGTCCCGCAGGAGCGCTCACGACTCCGCTATTCAAATTGATATTATTACCGACGAGGGCGATCGATCGGCCTGGAATGGCCATTAATCCCAAATTATTGGTGGGGAAGATTGCATCATTTCCGGTTCCGTTGACGGTGATGTTTCCTGAAGCGGTACCCATTTGTAAGCCGATCGGGACATTCACACTTAACAGCGGTAAAGATTGATTCAAATTCGCTGAAAACGTCGCACCTTGAAATTGAATTCCGGTTGCAGTAGTCCCGACAAAAGAGGCGATCGAATTCAATTGCGCTCCGGGACCAAATACAATGCCATTAGGATTCATCAAAAACAAATTTGGCGAATTTCCCCCAATGGTTTGAATCACGCCATTAATGTTTGAGATATCTGTTCCTGTAACACGACTAAAAATCGTTGAAACGCCTGTTTTACCCGTCAAATCAAATGTGGCAGAGCCATTAGTGGGAATGGAAAACGATCGAAAGCTATGAAATAAATTTGCACCGGATTGAGTGCCATTCGTAATCGCAAAATCCAGGCCATTCCCTGAATTCACCCCGGTTCCCAGACTTGCATCTGGAGCGATCGCTTGGGCGAAAACGGGAGAACCTTGCACAAACCCCCAGAAAATCATACAAAGAATTGGAGTGATACCTTGATACGAGGGTTTCATAGGATTTTCTGGGGTATGAGATGATCGTCATACAATACCCAAAAGACGAGGTGAACTCCCAAGTAGACATGACGAGGAACAACGATCGACAGGGGAGTATTTGATTCGAGTTTTAGACCAAATTCGAACGATCGATCGCAAAAACAGATCTATTGGTTATCCTAGGTAGACTAACTAGGACCCGGTTTAATCATGGAATTTGTCATTGCTTCACTCTTAGCGGTCGGTCTTTTTGCAACAAAGGGATTCAAAATCGATCGAGAATATCAACGTGGGATTATCTTTCGGCTCGGTCGCAACCATTCGGTCAAAGGTCCGGGATTGTATTGGGTCGTGCCGCTGATCGATCAAAAAGTGCAGGTGGATATTCGGACCAAAACGATCGACATTGAGCCACAGGAAACCGTCACTGCCGATAGCGTCACCATTCGCGTCAATGCCGTGCTCTATTACCGCATCATCGATCCATCCAAAGCCATTAACCGCGTCGAAAATTATCAAGTCGCGGTCTACCAAATTGCCCTCACGACGCTGCGTAATGTCGTCGGACAAAACAGTCTCGATGATGTGCTGCAAAAGCGTGACAAAATCAATGATGCCGTTCAAGAAATCGTGGATGAGGTGACGGAGTCTTGGGGTGTGGCGATCGAACGGGTCGAGATCAAAGATGTCGAGATTCCGCAATCAATGCAGCGTGCAATGGCCAAGGAAGCGGAAGCCCTCCGCGAAAAACGCGCCCGCATCATCAAAGCCTCCGCCGAGCAAGAGGCATCCCAAAAACTCTCTGAAGCCGCTGCCCAAATTGAAGGTAATCCGATCGCACTGGAGCTGCGTCGGATGCAAATGCTCACGGAAATTGGAGCTGAAAATAATACGACAACTCTGGTGATGATGCCCTCCGAATTCATCAACATGGCCAGAACGATCGCTGGAACGACGACCAACACCCCGACTCCTGAAGCTATTCCCTTTAATCCGATCGTTCGGAGCACCGAAGAGATCTAGCCGATGGTCTTCGACCAACCAAGGTCAACGCAAAACCCAGAATATTCGCTATCCTAAGGTGAATTTTCTGGATCGACCGTGGCGATTTGGTAAGATTTATTCGATAATGGCATTAGTGAATTTACAACCTTGGTGATTCCCGTGACGCTGACGCTTAATCTGCCACCTGAAATTACACAGTACCTAACAGAAAAAGCGATCGCTCAAGGGCTTTCGACAGAAGACTATACCATTCAGGTCTTGCGAGAACGCCTGCCGCTCCCAGAAAAATCACAGCAACTGATTGATCTATTACAGTCGTGGATTGATGAGCCAGATGATGGCGAACAACGATCGACAGGGGAGTATTTGATTCAGGTTTTAGATGAAGATCGAACGAGCGATCGGTTATTGTTTCCGGCTGAATTGAAGGGGATTAGCTGGTGAGTCAGGTTATGCGATCGCAAAACCCAGAATTTTCGCTATCCTGAGAGAAAGCTTTTCGATCGTTCCTCCGTCATGCCTGATTTTTCGTCCTACTTAGAGTCCGTGCGTCGCCATTATGAACAGTGGTGGAGGCTTTACACGTTGACGGATGCGGAGGGACGATCGCAGGTCAAAGCGAAAGGCGAGATATTTGATTTTGGGTTAATGGTGCAGACGATCGCACCCAAGTCTGAGCGGATGGAGGGCGACCGATTAGAGAAGGAGACGATCGAACGCTTCACCGTCCTCGAAGGGTTACGAAGGTACGCGGGAGAGCATGTCTTATTGGTCGGTCGTCCCGGCTCTGGCAAATCTACCGCATTGGCGCGATTACTCTTAGAAGAAGCGGAAAAAGCAGATCGCATCCCCGTCTTAGTAGAGTTGCGGTATTGGAATGAGGATGGGGTGTTGGGGTTGATTCGATCGTTTTTGCGATCGCTCCCCACGCAAGTCAGACTAACGCCCGTGGAAGTCGATCGGACAACGCTAGAGGAATTGCTGCGATCGAACCAATTTTTATTACTGATTGATGGGTTGAATGAGTTGCCATCTGAGGCGGCACGGCAGGATGTGTTGCGGTTTCGGCGGGAGTTTCCGAGGGTGGCGATCGTCTTTACGACGCGGGATTTGAGTTTGGGTGGGGATTTTGGGATTGAGAAGCGGTTGGAAATGCAGCCGTTGACGGAAA
>JAAFJU010000078.1 GCA_013298165.1 Synechococcales cyanobacterium bin31.maxbin.ball.101
TCGGATTGACTGTCGGTACGAAGCTCGCGGGTCTCGTGGCTCACAGGTCTTGTCCGACTTGCGACAGGCGGTCAAACAAGCGGACCAAGTGTACATCGCCACCGACCCCGATCGCGAAGGCGAAACGATCGGCTGGCATCTCCAACAAGCGCTCAAACTCAAAAATCCCCATCGCGTCACCTACAGCGAAATCACCGCCGAAGGCGTCAGAGCCGCGATCGCCAAACCCCGAAAGCTCGACCAGTCGCTGATCGCCGCCGGACGCGCCCGCGATTGCTTAGACAAACTCGTGGGCTACAAAGGCAGCAAACACGTCGTCTGGAAACTGAATAACGGCGCAAAATCCATGGGTCGTGTCCAAAGTGCAACCTTGCATTTACTCTGCCTGCGTGAACGCGAGATTTTAGCGTTCAAACCTCAGGATTACTGGAGTGTCTGGGTGGAGTATGGGGAGGGATTTAAAGCGTTTTACCGATCGGCAGGCAAACCCAAGGCCGTGCATCCAAAGGAGCATGAAGATGCGCCCGATGACCCCAAAGCGCCAGAGTCCGATAAGGTGACGACCCAGGAAGAGGCCGATCGGATTGTGGCGATCGCACGGGCAGAAGCCCATTCGGTCTTTTCAGTCGAGGGCAAAATCGCACAGCAATCCCCGCCGCCACCCTTGATGACATCGAGTTTGCAGCAAGCCGCAGGTCAGAAGCTGAAGTTCAGTCCTGATAAGACGATGAAGGTTGCGCAGTCCTTGTATGAGGCGGGACATATTACCTATATGCGAACGGATTCGGTGATATTGGCAGAGTCGTTTTGTAAATCAGTTCGGGATTATCTTGGGAAACATGATCCAAAGAATTTGCCAACTAAAACCACAACACACCGATCGTCCTCGAATTCACAGGATGCCCATGAAGCCATTCGTCCAACAGCGATTACGAATCTGCCGGATGAATTGAATGTGAGTGGGGACGATGCGAAATTGTATGGTTTGATTTGGAATCGGACGATCGCCTCGCTCTGTGCGCCTGTGCAATTGCAAAAGACGCGGGTGATGACGCGGGCGGGGGAGACCTCTTGGGAGGCACGGGGTCAGGTGGTGGTGTTTGCAGGATATACAAAGTATTGGAATAATCTCAGTGCGGACAATCAATTGCCCAGTCTGGAACGCGGGCAAGCGTTGACGCTGAAAAAGGCCCAAGCCGATGCGAAGCAAACTCAGCCGCCGCCGCGCTACAGTGAGCCGAAGCTCGTGCAGTTGATGGAGCGCAAGGGCATTGGGCGTCCGAGTACCTATGCGCCGACGGTGAAGACGTTGAGGGAGCGAGAGTATGTCGCGTCGTTGAAGGATAAGGTGCAGCCGACAGCGTTGGGGTTGGAACTCGATGCGGCATTGGAGAAGCTGTTGCCGGATTTGATTCAGCCCGAATTTACGGCGAAGATGGAGGGGGATCTCGATCGGATTGCGGAGGGGAAGCAGGATTGGGAAGAATACTTAACGCAGTGGCATCGGGAGTATTTTGGACCTGCGATCGTCTCGGCGCAGCAGCAATTAGGGTCGATCGGGAGTACGATTAAAACCACTCCACGCAGTTTTAAATCAACGAGTTCTGACACGCTGGAACGATCGCGGTTCAAATGTCCGCAGTGCGATCAGAAAATGGCGAAAGTGCCGTCGAAGTCTCCCAAGATGAAAGTAAAGCATTTTTTGAAATGTGTAACACCTGATTGCGATTGTGTGATGTTTTGGAATGCGAAGGAGAAGAAGTATGAGTTGCCCTATGGAAAGCAGGGAGCCTCGGGGCAGAACTTCACGGAGCATCCTTGTCCGGTTTGTGGGGCACTTTTAGAGCGATATACCTATACGAAAGAAGGCAAGGAGAAAGTGATGTTGCGCTGTTCGATTTCGGACCATCGGCGGGAGAAATGTAAGGATGTGGCGTTTTTTGAGACGAAGGATGGGTTCTGGTCGCCGAAGTTTGGGGAGATGAAAGGTTAGGCGATTTCCAAGAAAGCCTGTACCAGAACAATCGGGTCGATCGCTGCCTTGATCCACGCCGAACTAGAAGTTGGCGCTCTAGAGTGCGAAGTCTACCGGGGGTAGACTGGAAGAGTTATTCAGGATTCTTTAGTCAGTTGAAACTGACTTCGCTCTAAGAGTGCCGAATTTATTCCGGCACGGGCTGGAACGGGGACTGGAAGCATCTGAAAGGTAAAATTTTTTATAGAAATCACCTTAGAATTAGGAACTAAGTATTGAGAATCAAAGGACGATCGATGCCCGAAACTGACAATCAAAAGACCTATGCTTCAGCGGATATTGTTCGCTACTATGAGCAAATTAATCAGCTTCAACCTGCGGAACAACTGATTTTCGATCGGCTCTCCCCCAGTTTGCCAACGATGAAGGTATTAGACATCGGAGTCGGTGCAGGGCGGACGACGCAGTATCTAGCCGATCGCACCGCCGAATACATTGGAATTGATTCATCCGCAGAAATGATCGCCGCCTGCCAAACTCGATTTCCCGATCGTTCGTTTCAAGTTTGCGATGCCAGAAATATGGCAGAGTTTGCCTCGGGGTATTTTGATTTTGTGTTGTTTAGCTTCAATGGCATTGATTACGTCAATCACGACGATCGGCTCACCATTCTCCAAGAAATTCATCGGGTTTGTAAACCAGGCGCGATCGTTTGTTTCTCAACTCATAATCTTCAGAGTTTTGAACAAACCTTCAAAGCCCAATGGTCCTGGAACCCGATCGCAACTTATACAAACCTAGTCATGCTCGGGATTTTAAAGGTTTTAAATCCAGGTTTGACCGAGGCTAAACTGCGGGAGATGCCCTGGGCGATCGTCAAAGATGAATCCCATAACTTTCGACTCAATACCTACTACATTCGACCGGACGATCAAATCAAGCAATTGGTGGATTGGTTCGAGAACATTCAAGTTTATGGATTGATGGGTGAATTAGAGCTTCAGAGCGATCGACTGGCCAATCTGGATCAATGGCTCTATTACTGCTGTACAAAGAAGGTTTGAAGGTTTCCAAACAAAATCCCTGCCTCTCTATACAAAAAGGCAGGGACATCGATCGTATTGTTGTTAGAAATCAAAACATTTCATCAAAGCACGTTAGAGGTCGGTACCAACCTTGACGCCAGACGCTTGATAGGCTTTTTCCAAGCTTTCTTCTTGCTTGGCTTGAGCGGCGATCGATCGCTTTTTCAAGGTGTTGGAGATGATCGTATCTACAGAGAACGTTCCTGGACCGTTCACGGCGAAGAACAAGAAGCAGCTTGCGTAAACTGCCGAAAGTTCCAAGTAAGGAATGCTAAACCCTGCCACCAAAATGTGGTGATAGATAGCCACGGCCATGGTCGAGAACAATCCGAGTGCGGCTGGGCGAGTTAAGAAACCCAAGGCAAGCAATGGAGAGGCAAACAGTTCCGTGAATGCTGCGAGGTAACTGAAGAAAATCGGGAAGGGCAATCCGATCACTTCTACATAAGCCGTGGAGAATCCTTGAATATCAGAAAGCTTATCCGTTCCGTTGTGAATCATTACTAGACCCACAACTAATCGGAAGACAAGCCAAGCCGCTTGGTTGAGCTGGGCAGAACTTGCTTCCGTCTTAAACACAGCCGTCAGAATCTTGAGAATGGGCATGGTGTAATGCTCTAAGAGGGATAAATGGTTATTCATGTGGGCCGAAACGACGGCTATTACTAAATGTAACACCTATCATTAAGAAATGTAATAGAGTTTGAAGGTTTTTATCATCTTTGCCGTCACGAGGTGGGATTGAGGTCATGGGATGGGTGGGGTGCAGGGTTTTGGGGTCGTGGTTCAAGCGTCAGGACTTAAATTCTCTATAATGAGAGGACATGTCTTATTTCTCTAGGATTGCCTTGTGACCACCCAAAATTCCGTCAAAAGTACTGTGACTCCCGGTTTTGAAGTCTTTCAGGCGATGCATCGATCGGTTCATCGCACGGTTTTGGGCAATGGCATTCGGCTTTTAGTCACGGAAAATCCCTCCGCAGACATTATCTCTGCGCGAATGTTGATGCAGGGCGGTCAGCGGGCGGAGGCTCCTGGCAAGTCAGGCGTGGCTCATTTGGTGTCGTCGGTGATGACGAAGGGCACGAAAACCCGATCGTCCTTTGAAATTGCAGAACAGGTGGAGGCGATCGGAGCGAGTCTGGGGACGGACAGTTCGGCGGACCATTTTCAGGTGACGGTGAAGACGGTGTCGTCGGATTTTCCTGGGATTTTTGAGTTGGCGGGGGAGATTCTCCAATCGCCCAGTTTCCCTGAAACGGAAGTCGAACTCGAACGAAAACTCACGCTTCAGGGCATTCGATCGCAGCAGGAACAGCCGTTTAACGTCGCTATGGATAAGATGCGCCATGCCCTCTATGGCGACCATCCCTATGCGGACTCGGGGCTGGGCACGGTCGAAACAGTGACTCAACTGACGATCGAGGATCTAAATGAGTATCACCAGCGAGTCTTTCGGCCTGACAATCTGATCATCAGCATTGCCGGACGAATCACCGTCGAGGAGGCTCATGCGGAAGTGGTGCGGGTCTTTGGGGATTGGAGTCAACCGGAACAGCCGATGCAGCCCTTGGAACTCCCTACGATCGCCCACAATCCCAAAACAAATCTCACGCCCCAGGATACGGCGCAGTCGATCGTGATTGTGGGGTACCTCGCCCCTTCAATTAATCCTGAGTTGCCGAACGCCAGCGCTGACTATGCGGCGCTAAAGCTGTTAAATACCTATCTCTCCGGCGGACTCTCCAGCCGTCTGTTTATTGAACTTCGAGAAAAACGCGGACTGGCCTATGAGGTGTCGGCCTATTACCCCATGCGGTTGGATGTTTCGTTTTTTGTGGCGTACATTGGCACTGCTCCAGACAATACGGCGACCGCGCTGGAGGGATTGCGCGATGAGCTACATCGACTGACGGAGGTGATGTTGACAGAGGAGGAATTACAAACCGCGAAAGATAAGTTCCTCGGTCAATATGCCTTGAGCAAACAGACTAATGCGCAATTGGCGCAGACCTTTGCCTGGTATGAGATGTTGGGGTTGGGGCTGGGGTATGACGATCGGCTCCAGACGGACATTCGCAATCTCACAGCGGCCACATTGCGCACGACGGCAAAACGGATTTTTGGTCAGCCTTATCTTTCGATTTTGGGTCCAGAGGGTGTGCTGCAACCGCTTTCGGCGGAGGTGTTGAGTTCTCAGATCTAAAATGGGTTCGAAACCCGCTATAAGTATCAAGAGAACTAATTGCATCAGCATTGTGGGATTTAATGACTATATACAGGATGCTGCGCAAATGGGCATGGCTCAGTTCCATGGTCGGTCTCGCGCGTGGCCCGCACATTACCCGCTACTTCATGTACGATCGCCTCAAAACGATCGCCCCTCAACTCCCCCACAAAGAAGGCCCCAGGGTCCTATCCATCAGTCACTCCAACCAACTCGCCGATCTAATTGGCCTTCATCCCAGTGAAATCATTCCTGCAAACTATCCAGAGCATAATTTTCTATGCCTTGATTTTCCCGATGCGTCCTTTGATTACATTGTTTCGGATCAAGTTTTAGAGCATGTCGAAGGCGATCCCTATCAAGCCATTCGGGAATGCCATCGATTGCTCCGTCCCGGCGGCATTGCGCTGCATACCACTTGCTTTATTAATCCTGTCCATGGTGTTCCTAAAGACTTTTGGCGCTTTACCCCCGATGCCTTGTCGTTATTGCATCAAGATTGGTCAGAGATCATTGAAGTCGGGGGATGGGGTAATTTTAATGTCTGGTCTGCCATTCAAGATGGGCTGCGATTTGTCGGAGTGCCCCATGCCAAATGGCATCCATTACATAAATTAGCCGTTCGTAATGATCTGGCTTGGCCCATTGTGACCTGGGTGATCGCTCGAAAGTAACTCAATGATCAAACCCCCATTTCTGGGGGTTTGGAATGATCCCTAAGCCTCATTTCCCATTAGTTTCAACCATTGAAAGTGTGCTGCGATCGCATCCCGAAAGGTCGGCAATACATTGTAGACCACACCGTATTCTTCACAGGTCTTACGAACGATCGTCGCCAGTTCAGGATAATGAACGTGGGAAATCCCTGGAAATAAATGATGCTCAACTTGATAATTTAATCCTCCTACATACCAACTCAGTAGTCGGTTATTCGGGGCAAAATTAACCGTTGTTTCCAATTGATGTACGGCCCAATTATCTTCCAAGGCTTGAGCCTCTTCAGGAATATCAACGAACTTCGCCTGAGGCATACAGTGCGCGGTTTGGAAGACAATGCTTAAGAGTAGACCGACGATCGCACTCGTCACCCCATAGCCCACCATCACCTGCCACACTGGATGGAAGCACAGCGGAATCCCGAATGCCAATGCAAAGAATCCGATCTTACCCGCCACAAACAGCACCAAATCCTTGCCTTTAGGCCGTGGAATCTTATAGTCTCCGATCGACGCTTGCACAAAGTCATTAAAGTCGCGATAGACATGCCAATTGATCAATAAAAGGCAATACAAGACGGGTAAATAAAGATGTTGAAAGCGATGAAACCAGCGACGCTCTTGTTGTGGCGCATAGCGGGCTAAAACCCCTAGATCAATATCCAGGTCAACACCGCAGACATTGGTATAGCTATGGTGCAGTAAGGTGTGATGCAAATTCCAAAAATAGGAACTCACTCCCATCAAATCCGCACTAAAGCCCGTCACTTGATTAATCCAAGACCGATCGGAGTAGGCTTTGTGATTGCCATCATGCTGAATGCTGAACCCAATGCCACCCATGGCTAAAGCGAGGGAAATGCAAAGGAATCCAGCTTGCCACCAGGTTTGAGCAGCAAAGACGAGCAACGTCCAAGACACAATAAACCACGTCATAATGACCGCCGTTTTTTGATATAGACTTGCCGAATCCTTGGGCGATCGGTCATTGGCGATAAAGTGCTGATTGACTCGTCGTTTGAGTTGCTTGTGAAACGAGTTGGTCGGGGCGAACTTGACTTTTAAATGACGATTGGCAACCGTTGACGGTTCGGGGTTTGGGTCAATCAGATCTTCGGGATTGACGATCGTACTACTATAAGATTTCGACATTGCAAGATGGCTCTATGCCAGCGCGATCGTACCGATTACAAATACCACGATTTGCGATCGAAATACCAGTCATTGCAGACGATCACAGTTTCTTTTCCCAAAACAGGGCATGACCCATTTCGGGATTGAGTTGATAGCCGTCGAACCCAGCCGCTTTGTAGGCAGATTGAGCGATCGTATTGCCCTGCAAGACTTCCAAGGTGAGCTTACAGCAGTCTAGACGACGAGCGATCGTCTCCGCCTGGTTTAACAGCCGCTTTGAAATGCCTTGACCTCGGTAAGCCGCAGAAACAATGACATCATGAATATTGAGCAAGGGCCGACAGGCAAAGGTGGAAAATCCTTCAAAACAATTGATCAGTCCTGCAGGTTCCCCCTCTGCAAGAGCCAAAATCACATGGGCATTCGATCGTTGGCTCAATGCTGTGGGTAGATTGGCCTTCACCGCTTCCGAAAGGCCCTGCCCACCGCCCATGGGATCTCGCGCATACTCATCCATCAGTTGAACGATCGCCGCTGCATGAACAGGGTTAGTGGGGTTTGCTTCAATAATTTCGATCATGATTAGATACTTGTAATTAAATTGATGATGTCGTTGGGCTTCGACTCCGCTCAGCCCGCGAAATCCAAGTTTGAGGACTGAGCGGAGTCGAAGTCCGGTTTTATAAATGATTGCGATCATCTGGTTAGGAGCTTACAGAAATCGTCCTGTGAGAAAACCCACTAATCGAGTACTCACCGAAAGAACTTGCCGAAAATCGATCGCCCGATCGAGATCCCGTTTAATCAAATTCATTTTAGCAAGGTCTGCAGAGGTACAAAGCACTTTGTTTTTCAACAGTGTCAATCGGGCATTGGAATAGCTGATCATCGCCTGATCGAGGACATCCCGAAGCTGCACCTGCTCATCAAAACTCGCCTCCTCATAGCGAATCTCTAAAGCACTCAACAGATCTGCGGCTTGTTTGATTAAGGTTTGGTTGGTGGGTGATGGGATTGGGGCTGGCATGGTGAATTTATGGATTAGGAATAGTAGTGGACGATCGCCCTGCGGCGGCATTGTTCATTCGATTGATCAAGGGCTGTGCAACGGCGCTCCAAAGAGGATCGTTTTGCAGGTCTGTGACGAGGCGGGTGGATTTGAGTTGTAGGGTTTTGTAGTCTTTCCCGGTGAAACTGCTGGCGGTGGTAAATAGAGTGGGAATTAAGGAATTGAGTTGGGAAACATCAAGATCATCATAGCGATCGGCAGCTTCAATCACTTGTTTGCCGATCGTTGCCGCCCGCAAGCATTGAGCCACGGTGCTTTCCATCAGCGCGCGCTCCTCTTGTTGAATGTTTTGCCATTCATTGAGCAATTCACCTGTTTGGTTTTCTAGATCGCTTTTACGCACCTGGAGTGAATCCCGATCGGAAGCATTGATTGAAATACGCGATTGCAGCGCTTGATAATCCCGTCGCACTTTGCGGAACTTTACCAAGGTGCGGGTGCGATATTGCGTAAACAGCGGTGGATTTTCGCTGAGGGATTGGGCGAAGAGGGCCATTTGAATGGTGAGCGATCGGGCGTGATTGCCTGCTTTTTTTAGCTCCTCTCGACTGACATTGGGTTTGCGATCGAGGCTGTCGAAAATGTCCGCAAATTGCTCATACTGCAATTTCAACTCTTGAATAAAGGTGTCCCAATCAGTGGTGCTGGGGACTCGATAGGGATCGATCGCGAGATCAATGGTGCGGCTATTGAGTTCAACGCTAGAGTTGAGAATATTAGAAATAAAGGTTTGGCGGATATCGCTGGGACTGCGCGGTGGGGCTTCGAGTTCGCGTTTTCGCAGGGTGTCGATCGCTGTAATCGCCGCTAACGATTCATTGCGAAACTGAAGTGCAGAGGCTTGGAGCGATCGGGCTTTTTCGGGACTACAGCCATTGAGGGCAAGGCTGCTAACACAGAAGAGAGCTAGAAATGTAAGGCGACGAAGTGATGACATCGATGGGACAGGAGTTCAGGATGTCTATCTATTCTAACGTAATGAATTGCTGATTTCCACATCCCGATCGTTATTGTGTTAGGATAATAGCTCAATAAAGATTTACAGAAAACTCTGTAAACATAGGGTGGGTTGAGATTCCCTTTAGGTAGATTAATCGATTTATAATCGCGCATTAACGTTCCAATTCAGCTAATTTCCTTGCAAACGCTCCAGTCCAAGCGAAATTAATTCAAGATATTTCCAAAATAATTTAATAGGTTCATACATGTCTTTCCTCAAAGAAACGGCGCTGGTTTACTGTGAAAGCCAGTTTGGCTTGATGGACGGCAAAACGACCGCAGGGCTAGTTCGGCATTCGGAAACCTACACCATTGTCGGTGTCATTGATAGTGCATTAGCGGGCAAGGATGCTGGAGAAGAACTAGATGGGATTAGAAATGGCATTCCCATCTTCGCTAGCTTAGAAGGGGCGTTAGATGATTTATTGACCATTCCAAACTGTTACATCTATGGCAAAGCACCTCTTGAGGCTTGTATTCCCCATGAGGAGAGGCTTCTGGTCCTAGAGGCAATGCAAAATGGGATGAATATTGTCAATGGATTGCATCAGTTTTTCTCAGACGATCGGGAGTTTGCCGCGATGGCGACTCAATGCAACGTCACCATTCAAGATGTTCGTAAACCGCCAAGTTTAGAAGATCTACATGTCTTTACGGGCAACATTGCAGCCGTCAATATTCCCGTGATTGCGGTCCTAGGAACCGACTGCGCCTGTGGGAAAATGACCACAGCGGTCGAACTGAACGAAGCGCTCAAGATCCTCGGGATCAAATCCATGATGATCGCAACGGGCCAAACCAGCCTAATGCAAGGGTTTCGCTATGGTGCAGCGATCGATGCCTTAGTGTCTCAGTTTGTGATTGGTGAAATTGAAAATGCAGTGGTGCAGGCATTTGAACAGGAACAGCCGGATATCATTTTAATTGAAGGTCAAAGCGCCTTGAGTCATCCTGCCTTTATGGGATCCTTTGGCATTTTAAAAGGCAGTATGCCCGATGGCGTCATTCTCCAGCATCCGCCTGCCAGAGCCTTCCGCTGTGACTTCCCGCTTCTAGCCATGCCAAATGTGGAAACTGAGATTCAGCTCATTGAAGCGATGGCCCAGACGAAAGTATTGGCGATCGCCCTGAGCCATGAAGACATGACGAACTTGCAAGTTGAAGCGACGATCGAAGACTACGAACAGCGGCTACAACTGCCCACCACCGACGTTCTCAACGACGGCTGCCAAAAACTCGTTGATGCCTTAGCGAAGCAATTCCCAACGCTGAACCAAATCATTAAGCGTAAGAGTCTGGAAATCCTACCGCTCTTACAAATCGAACCCGTCTTGATGAGCCTATAAGCAGGGTATAAAAGCACGTTCAAAACTCAAGCCATGAATTCGTTCATGCCAAGAATAGAAATTGCTTTGTCCCAAATCGAGCATAATACCCGCGTATTATGTCAACGCTATGGGAGTCAAGGCATTTCTTTGATGGGGGTCTCGAAAGCGACCTTGGGCGATCCTGCGATCGCCCGCGCCATGGTCCAAGGCGGCGTCCAGTTCATTGCCGATTCGCGCATTGAAAACATTCAACGCATGAAGATCGCAGGCGTTAAAACTCAGTTTGTTTTGCTGCGATCGGCCTTAGGTCAAGCGGAACAGACGGTCTTAAACGCAGATATCAGTCTCAACACGGAATGGGAAACGATCGCTAAACTTTCCCATTATGGCGTCATGCACAACCGCATTCACCAAATCATTGTGATGGTGGAGATGGGGGATTTGCGAGAGGGGCTGTTGCCGCGCGATTTACCGAACTTGATTCAATCAGTGATCGCACTCCCCAATCTCAAACTCGTGGGTTTGGGGTGTAATTTGGCTTGTTATGGGGGAGTTAAGCCAGATGCCCTTAAGATGCAGGAATTCTCTGAATTAACGATCGCGATCGAAACCGAATTCAATCTCAAACTCAGCATTATCTCCGGCGGAAATTCTGCGAATTATGAATGGTTTGAAGCGGCTGAACGGTTGGGAGAAGTTGGGAGAATTAATAATTTACGCTTAGGCGAATCTATTCTGCTTGGTCGCGAAGCCGCAAACCGTGAAATTATTCCGGGACTCTATACCCAAGCGTTTCAGCTCATGGCGGAAGTGATTGAATCCAAAGATAAGCCGTCTATGCCCTACGGCGATCGGTGTCAGGATAGTTTTGGCAATAGTCCTGTATTTGAAAATCGGGGCGATCGGCAGCGTGTGATTGTGGCGCTGGGGAAGCAGGATACGTTGGTGGCGGGATTGGGCGTGGAGACTGGATTTGAGATTTTGGGATCGAGTAGTGATCATGTGATTTTGGATCATGGGATGGCGGGGTTGGCGCGTTGTGCGATCGGCTCAGCCGTCCGGTTTGATCTCGACTACGGCAGTCTTTTAGCGGCCATGACCTCGCCGTTTGTGCAAAAGAAATTCGTGTCATAATGGATAAACTGAACTAGAAAATAAGCCGATGAGCGCAACCCTGCCAATCTCTAAAACGATGCTGACTCTTGCAGATGTAGGGGATCGGTTGAAGTTACAGGTGAATCCCGATCGAAAATTTTTCCCAGAGTGGCAGCATCATTTACCTGCGTTAACACCAGATGAACAGCAGGCGATCGATCGTCTACAAGCAAGATTTGCGGCCCATCGCTATCGGGGTTTAGTGGCAGAGGGTGCAGTGGATAAGCTATTGCTGTCGCCGCTGTTGGATTTGGTGGGATTTTATGAGCCGGAATTTGATATTCGGGCGGAGGAGACGGTTGATTTTGAGGTGGTCGATCGGGATGAGGTTTTGCGCGGACGGATGGATACGTTGATTATTAAAGACGGCTTTTGGGTATTGGTGTTAGAGGCAAAACGAACGGCCATGGCCGCGCTAGCGATTCCTCAAGCATTGGCTTACATGATGGCATCACCACACCACGATCGTCCCGTCTATGGATTGGTCAGTAATGGTGAAGAATTTATTTTTCTCAAGGTGCAAGCGCTCCCCACACCCACCTATTCCACGTCAAAACTCTATGCAACATTTTTTCCACCGGACAGTCAGGCATTGAGCGAAGTCATGCAGGTTTTAAAACGCATCAAAGCGATCGCATTAAGTTAATTTATCTACCACCCTCAAATTCGTCACAATTAACTGCCCCAAGCTCGCAAAATTCGGGAATAATAAAGCATCAAAACCCCTTTGCGAGGACACAATCTCATGGCAGTCATGGCAGGCGCATCCCTAACCCCCCAAGAACAAGCAAACTTAGCCCGATCGCAGGACTATCTCCAATGCAATAGCCTGCCGGATGTCTGGACGATCGCCGCCCGCAAGTTCGTCAACACCACCGCCTGCTGTGACCCCCACCGCGAACCTGAAGTTCGTCTGACTTACGGCCAACTCTATCAACAGATGCAACGGTTCGCCGCCGGACTCCAATCCCTCGGCATCCTCCCCACGGGCGAAACCTACCCTAAGCGCGTCGCCCTATTTTCCGATAATCAACCCCGCTGGCTCGTCGCCGACCAAGGCATTATGTTCGCAGGGGCGGCTAACGTGGTTCGCAGTGCCCAGGCCGATATCAAAGAACTTCTGTTCATTTTGCAAAACAGTGAAGCCGTTGCCCTGATCGTCGAAGACCTCGCCCTGCTGAAAAAACTCCGATCGGGCCTGGATGATTTTGCCCTAGAGTTCATCATTCTACTGAGTGACGAAACCGCGCCCGCTGATTCTGATTTGACGATTTACAATTTTTCTCAAATCCTCGCACTGGCACCGAACAGTGAATTGATTCCCCACGGCTTCGATCGCAATTCGCTAGCTACCCTAATGTATACCTCCGGCACCTCCGGAATGCCCAAGGGCGTCATGTTGACCCATGGTAATTTAATTCATCAAGTGAATTCGGCCTCCTGTGTATTGCCATTAAATGAAGGCGATCGGGTCATGAGCATCTTGCCGATCTGGCACACCTACGAGCGCACCTTTGAATACTTTATTTTCTCGCGCGGCTGCACGCAGTTTTATACCAATATCCGCTTCGTCAAAAAAGATTTAAAAATCCATAGTCCCCAATACATGGTCGGAGTCCCGCGTCTGTGGGAATCGATTTACGAAGGCATTCAAAAACAATTCCGCGATCAGCCTGCCGATAAACAAAAACTCGTTAACCGCTTCCTCAGCAATAGCCAAACCTACATCAATGCTAAACGCACCTTACAAAATCTGCATTTAGACAATCTCAATCCCAGTCCCGTTGACAAATTGATTGCAATCTTGAAATTCCCCTTCTTCTGGGCATTCCATAAAGTGGGTGATAAACTCGTCTATTCAAAAATCCGAGCGGGCATTGGCAATATTCAATATGTGGTCAGCGGCGGTGGTTCGATCGCGGATCACCTAGAAGACTTCTTTGAAATCATCGGAGTCCAAGTCCTAGGCGGCTACGGCTTAACCGAAACCTCGCCCATTACCCACGTCCGTCGGCCTTGGCGCAACCTGCGCGGCGCGGATGGTCAACCCCTGATGTACACCGAAACTAAAATCGTTGATCTCGATTCTCGTCAAGAAGTGGGGACTGGCAAAAAAGGTGTCGTTCTGCTGCGTGGTCCCCAGATCATGAAAGGCTATTTCAACAATCCTGAGGCAACCCGAAAGGCGATCGACCCCGATGGCTGGTTTGACTCGGGGGATTTGGGTTATGTCACGGAATGGGGAGATTTGGTCCTGACGGGTCGAGCGAAAGACACGATCGTCCTCAGCAATGGCGAAAACATCGAACCATTGCCGATCGAAAACGCCTGCCTCAGAAGCCCCTACGTCGATCAGATCATGCTCGTGGGCCAAGATCAAAAGTCGATCGGAGCCTTAATCGTCCCCAATGTCGATGCCCTTCAGCAATGGTCGCAGCAGCAGGGCTATAGCGGCGAAGTGGATCTCAATAGCAAACCGATTCAGGACTTGTTCAAATCTGAGTTGCTGCAACGGGTCAAAGACCGCGCGGGCTATCGTCCGGACGATCGGATCACCGCCTTCAGACTCCTTCCAGAACCCTTTACCGTCGAAAATGGGCTGCTGACTCAGACGCTTAAGGTGCGGCGGAATGTGGTCACGGAGCAATATGCGGCTATCATAAACGAGATCTTTGTCTAGACTAGGAATTTTAAGTTCTATGGAAACTTCTAACTTGATGATTCAGCGCCAAGTGAACATCAAAGCGATCGTCACCCCACGGTGGAAAGAAGACATGCAACAGGCCCTCCAAGGCCAGCTCAACCAAGTCGATGGTCAACTGCAAGGGCTTGATTTGCAACTTCAGCAAGTGCTGACGGACATGCAAAAGCAATCCATTCAGCCACCCGGACCCGACACCCTCCAACAAATGGAAGGCGTGAAAATGCAGTTCAACCAAGCCAAGAGCGAACTGCTAGAGCAAAAAAACCAAGTCCTTCAACAACTGCAACAGGTTCAAACCTTGAGCATTGACCAAGAAGTGGACCAAGGAAACGTGGTGAGTACGTTTAAGGTTCAAGTCGGGGACAACCTGATCTCGAAAGTGAACACGGTGGAATTGTTGATTCGCGATGGCATCGTGGAAGAAATTCGCGGTGATGTCTAGAGGCCCTGAGGCCCCCTAACCCCCAATTCTGGGGGGACCGGAGTTTAGATCAAAAGCGGGTGAGGAATTTGAATTCCTCACCCGCTTTTGTTTTAGACGTATTGGTTTAGGTCAATTTGGGGGTAGCCCGCATTACATCATGCCGCCCATTCCACCCATACCGCCCATTCCACCCATGCCGCCCATTCCACCCATGTCTCCGCCACCGCCGCCAGCAGACTTCGGTTCAGGTTTTTCGACGACGAGGGCTTCGGTGGTGAGGACCATGGAGGCGATCGATGCTGCGTCTTGCAAGCCCGATCGGACGACCTTCGCAGGGTCGATGACGCCTGTTTCCACGAGGTTTTCGTAGGAATCGGTGAGGGCGTTGTAGCCCATGGGGTAGGACATCGCTTGGACTTTCTCCACGACGACGGAGCCTTCCACACCTGCGTTATCGGCAATTTGCTTCAACGGTGCGGTGAGGGCGCGCATGACGATGTCTACGCCGATTTGCTCATCGACATCGCTGAGGCTGGCCTTGACTGCAGGCAACTTGGTCACGAGGTGAGCCAGGGTTGCACCACCGCCTGCGACGGTACCTTCAGCCACGGCGGCTTTAGTTGCGTTCAAGGCGTCTTCGATGCGAAGTTTGCGATCCTTGAGTTCGGTTTCCGTTGCGGCTCCGACTTTGAGGACCGCGACGCCGCCTGCGAGTTTGGCAATGCGCTCAGAGAGTTTCTCTTTGTCGTATTCCGAGTCGGTGGCGTTCAGTTCACGACGCAGTTGCTCGACGCGCTTCTGCACGTTGGCCGCATTGGTGATGTCGGCAACGATCGTGGTCGAATCCTTCGTAATGGTGATCTTGCGAGCTTTACCCAGCATGTCGAGGGTGGCAGTATCCAAGCTCAAGCCCATTTCTTCGGAGATCACCTGACCATCGGTCAACACGGCAATGTCTTGCAGCATGGATTTACGACGCTCACCAAAGCCGGGAGCCTTGATGGCCGCCACGTTCAACACGCCGCGTAAACGGTTTACCACTAGGGTTGTAAGCGCTTCGCCTTCGATGTCTTCCGCGATCACCAAGAGGGCCTGACCTGCGCGGGCGACCTTTTCGAGAACGGGAACCAAGTCCTGAATCGAGCTGATTTTTTTATCGGTAAGCAGGATCGCCATGTTTTCGTATTCGGCCACGAGACGCTCAACGTCGGTGACAAAGTAGGGAGACATGTAGCCGCGATCGATTTGCATCCCTTCCGCGACTTCGATTTCGGTGTCGAAGGATTTGGATTCTTCGACGGTGACGACGCCGTCTTTGCCGACTTTAGCCATGGCCTTAGCGATCATGCTGCCAATTTCTTCGTCGTTTCCGGCGGAGATGGTGGCGACTTGGGCGATCGAGTTGCCTTCCACGGGCTTAGCGATCGCTTGAATTTCTTCCACGAGTTTCGCAACGGCTTTCTCAATCCCACGCTTCAGGGCGATCGGGTTGGATCCGGCGGCTACGTTTTTCATGCCTTCGCGGATGATGGCTTGGGCGAGGACGGTGGCGGTGGTGGTGCCGTCGCCTGCCACGTCGTTGGTTTTGGAGGCGACTTCACGAATTAAGGATGCGCCTGCGTTTTCCAGGGGATCTTCGAGTTCGATTTCTTTGGCGATCGTGACGCCGTCGTTGACGATCTGAGGAGAGCCGTATTTCTTCTCTAGCAATACGTTGCGCCCTCTAGGGCCGAGCGTGACCTTCACTGCATCTGCCAGAGCATTAACGCCACGTTCGAGTGCTTGCCGTGCGTCTTCGTTAAATACAACGATCTTGGACATAGAGATTCCTTGATTTATCCACTGCTTGATTATGCCGATTAAAACTCTAGCACTCTGGGTTAGAGAGTGCTAAAAGCGTCAGGGTCGGAAAACCGTATTCCTCCTGTACCGGATTGAAACCGGATTCAATTCATCAGGTCTGTTTTAGAAGATTACGTTGATCACGTATTTGAGGATGATTTGAATAATCGTGAGGGCAACAGAACCCACCAGGATCCCAATAATCCCATTGGTTATTCGGAATCCGGCAATCACAAGGTCCGTTATCCAAAACGTTGCCATGTTAATCAGGAGGGCGATCGGAGCTAAGATCCAGGTAATGTTAAGCAGGTTTTCAAGTGGTTGAGAGATAATATTCAGCGCCCCAAAAACCACTGCACAGATGAGGGCCGTAACAGGGCTATCAATCTCAATGAAAGGAAAGACTAACGACAGGATATAAAAAGCGATCGCTGTGACGACCAGCGTAACTAAAGCGGTCAAAATCCAGTTCGGTGACTTGACGGGGGCTTTAGCGGCGGCCTTGGCTCCGGCTTTAGCTCCGGCTTGGGCGAGGACGGCGATCGGGTGGTCCGACAACAGGAAGGTCATGACCTGACTATTCAACATTAAATCCATGATTCGTAACTCCTAGGAAAACACATGACGAATTAAAATCGAAACTGTTCGTTAAACAGCTAAAAATGGGTCGATTCATCCAAATGGATACCCTTAGAAAATAAGGCCAATTGGTCAAAATCTTCGATTTTGTTTCGATTAAATTTAGTATTCTGCTAGGACTGTATTCAGAAACACTCATCTCAACATCTAACCAAAGGATGGTGTGCGAGAGAAAAATCTTTACGAATCATGTCGAAGTCTAACGATTAGAGGTTAGCGACCTGTAGCTGGATTGCTATTGTTAGGGATTTGGATGGTGGTGTTGCTCTTATTAAAGTCCTGTGCCCCCGGTCCTGTGGTCGGGTTTTGAGTGCCGCTGGAGTTGGGAATGGGGATGGTTTGCTGGCCGTTGGGTCCGATCGGTGAGCCAACATTGGGTGAGCCTGCGCCGGGGATGATGATGCCCCCAGGGGTTCCGGATGAATCGGGGAAGAGGGGATTTGGATTTAATCCTGGATTGGTGGGGAGGCCGCTGGGGTTCGAGCCGGGGAAGCTGCCGGGATTGCTGGGGAGGTAGGGATTGTTGGGGAGGTAGGGGTTGGGGGTTGGGGCGTTTTCTGGTGGGGGGTTGGTGGCGAGGGCTACGCGACGGGTCACTGCACGCAGTGAATCTAAGATGCTGACGACTTCGCTGTAGATGGCGTTCGGAGACGCATACAGGACAAGCAAACCGTCAGGGCGTTGAGCGATATAGGTTTTGGCACGATCGATCAGAGCCGTGCGATCGGAGCCGAGAGATTCGGTACCGAAGGTTATCTGGCTGCCGTTTGTTAGATAAACGGCAATTCGCTCGGGGGCCTGAACGGTTCCGGTTTTAGCTTGGGGGAGATCGACGTTAATGGCTTGAGGCTGTTTGGTTTGGACCACGGCCAGGATGAAGAAGACCAAAATACAAAAAATCACATCGATCAACGGCACAATCTGAATCTGCGCGTCATCGGTTGAGTTATCAAGATTAACTTTCATGACTTTATACTGAATGACTTCTTCTGCTTGCTGCTCTCCGGTTCCCCCTTTTCAAGGGGGTTAGGGCGATCGGGACCTAAAAATTCAAATTTTCTACTTCTGAAGGATTGGCGTAGCGATCGATGTCCTGTTCGATCGTGGCGTTTTTGTCGTATTGCCACTTTTGACGATAGAGCAGTTCGACTTCGTTGCCCGCCCGACGGAAGACTTTGGCTTGGTTAAAGACTAATCCTTGGAATACCCGATAGAAGCTCAAAGCAAACAGTGCGACGATCAGTCCGGCTGCTGTACTAATCAAGGATTCACCAATCCCACCTGCCGCGTCTTTACCTGCTTCGGTGCCCAAAGCGGTAAAGGTAATCGCGCCCAAGGTGCGGATCAAGCCCAACACAGTTCCCAACAGTCCCAACAACGGAGCCATGGCGATCACGGCTTCCAGAATTTTGTCCCCCTTGCGCATTCCAGCAATTTCGTCATCGGCGCTGGATTCTAAGGCCAGTCGAAAGAGATCGGGGTCTGGGGTCTGGAGTTGGAGGGCGGTGAGCAAAAATCGACCCACGGGTTGATCGTAGGCTTGACGGGCGATTTCGGTGGCCATGCTCCAGTCGCGGCGCGTGGCATCGAGGATGCGGTTGACGACTTCTTTTTCTTTGCTTAAGACCGTATACCAAAAGCGGGTGCGCTCAATCACCACGGTTACGGTCAAAATCGACAGGGCCAACAGCGGCCACATGACGAGACCGCCCTTGGTGAACATACTTCCAATTTCCATCCTCAATCCCTCACACAGCTTCGATGAAATTTTACACTCGTTAAGGCGAAAGTCTGGCTTTCCCCCAGCGATTTTTTTGATACCAGGCCGCCACCGAGGGCACCCAGGCTTCAAAATGCGGGAAAATCAGCTCACACAAATGCTGACATTCTAATTGAGCATCGTCCTTGGCCCGCAGATCCATTAAATGCATCAGCGATCGGACATTTGCACTCATGACCCAATGCTGCCGGACATCAAAGGCAATCAAGCTCCGCGCATGTTCTTCGCTAAAGCCTTGGGAAATACGCAGGGCATAGCGCTTAGCGCCCTCAAGACACCAAGCCAGATCGTCCTGGCGCAGGTCTTCGGTGTATTCGTATTTTTTGCCGTTGCGATCGGTATAGAACCCCAAAGGCCGCATGTAAAAGACTTCTTCCACATCCCGCTTCCCTTCTGCCACTTCGACAATCTTATTCCCTGTATAGCGGAAAGAATTGTGGACGACCACGCCATTTGCGACAAAGTTGTGCCATTCTCCAGCCACTTCCAGATCGTAGGTGGTCTGGATGCCCAGAAACTCGACTTGGACGACTTTGACTGGGTGAGCCATTAATTTTCGGCCATTGGGTTTGGGCTTGGGTGCCCAGCTTTCGGACTCCAGGAGGGGCTGGAAGTTTTGGGCAAACTCAGCCTCACGGTGCTGACTATGGATATCTTCATGGCAATCCTTACAAACCGACACCAAATTATCAAATTCATAGGCTAGGGATTCATCCGCAAAGACGGGGACCAGATGGTGAGCGTGGAGTTCTGCGCCCTTCTTTGCACAGGATTGGCAGACGTAGTCAAACTTCTCATGAACCTGAGGTGCAATCTGACGAGTCCAAGCACCGATTAAGGTGCGATCGCTCGACACTCCGCCTTTCCAGAAATTAGAGTCGGACCCTCGACGGGTATGGAGCTTGGCATTCTGTTGACGAATTTCTCGGCTTTCGGGTGACAGATTGAGTTCATAACCGCCACGATTTTTGTTCCAGGGGTTAGTTGTACCGGAAGGTCGCTTATTAAGCTGCAATCCATAGTGGTAGACCCATTTCTTAACCGATTCGATCGAACAGTTAGCAAGTTGAGCGATTTCATCAGCATGAAGTCCCTGGGCTAGCTGACCTTGCAGCCAATCCCGATCGCGGTACAGTCCATTTCCCACCACTGTTTTTAAGCCCTGGTGACGACCAGACGCTAATTTCACGCCATGCTGTCTAGACCAGTGGCGAATGACCTCCACAGAGCAGCCAGCTAGTTCAGCCAGTTCACGGGCGTTCAAACCTTTGTCTGCCTGTGCAATGAACCACGATTTTTGACTGTAAAGAGCATCTGTACGAACTAGTCCGTTGCACATCACCTCACAATCTTTCGTCATCGCAATAACCTGATGCCGATCGTCCGTGAGCAAGCCGAGGGCATCCCCCATGTGTTGCCAGCCGTCGATCGTGAACAGTCGATGATTTGCGGTGCAGTCTAAGGTTTTTCCGTCGGCCATGGTCAGCCGATAAACAGGCTGTTCGCCACTACACATCACATCCTGAAGGTGGCTAATTTCAAACACTCCAGTCGCCTCATTCAGCACTCTAAGCTTCATGCGGCGCAAGCGTTTTTTGCAGTCGCGACGATATTCACCCGGCTCTTCTCCCTGGCGACCCCGAATCTTCCGTTCCCGCACGGCCTTCTCGCCATTGTTCCAAAGGTCATACAGCTCAGCGATCGGCAGCTTGTGCAACGAACCAGAGGCTTTCACAAAGGTGACTTCTGTTTCCCCAGCCAGACATTGAACATCAAAACTGATTCCGACCCGATGAGTCCGAATTTGTTGCATGGTGCTGTGGGGAAACCAGCCGCAGTTCAGCACCATCTGCGGATGCTCTAGGGGACCAAAGTGACCGCGATTGCCGCCGAGGAGATTGCGAATCACTAGGTCGCCCGCTTTATCTTCGGCGGGAAAGGTCGATCGATCGTCCCAGACAAAGGATTCTGCATAGTCTTGATGCATGGCCGCATAAATAACCTGCTGCGGGTTGGCGGTTTGGGAGAGGACTTCAACCTTGAAGAGAGGATCCATGGGATAAAAAGAAACTAGCAGGACTTTCAGTAATCGTCCTTAGAATAGTTGAAATCAGACCTACAGGCACAAACTCATCAGAACTTCCTTCTAAAGTGGGTGAGTCCATGCCCCCCGGCAAAAATCTTTCAGGCTTCGATCTAAAGAAGCGTGAATTTCAGTCTAGAATAGTATCAAGTTGGATCATAAACGGATCCATCCTGTATCCTAGAGCATCTTCAAAAATCAAAGCTTTCCCTGTAAAGCCTTTGAGTATCTAAAGTTCTTGATGTCGATCGGAAGTAGCCCCAGTCTGCTTCATCATTCACTTAATATAAAATCTCCCAGAGACCCCTGTGTATAAACGGATTGCACTTCTTGGTACTATTCTTCTCCTGAATTCAGGGATCGTCAGGCAGCCTGCGATCGCGCAGTTTTTGCCGCGCCTCCCGGACTTCGACAGCAATAGCCTAGAGAAAGAAGGTCGAGACCTCCTGGGTGAATCGCTGCAACTGGCCCAGCTTCAGCAGGTCGATCTCGCCATCACCCGTGCCAAACTCGCCACCCAGCTCATCCCTCAAAACGCGGATGCTTGGGCGGTCTTGGGGGGGCTATACCTGGTGGACAACCAAACCGATAAGAGCATTATTTCCCTTCAAAAGGCGCAGGGTCTTAACCCTAAGGAACCCGCCGTCTGGCTGCGACTGGGGAATGCCTACTTCCAGAAAAAAGACTACGCCAAATCCGTAGACGCGCTTCAGTCCGGAATTAAGCTCAATCCCAGCGCAAAAGCCATGCCTGCGGCCCTGTTTGACCTCGGTAACGCCTACTTCATGATGGGTAAAACCGAAGAAGCGATCGCCACCTATACCAAGTCCAACAGTCTCGACAAAAAATACTGGTTCCCCCTCAACAACATTGCCCTGATCCGCTATGAAGCAGGCGACGTTGAGGAATCTATTCGTCTTTGGAACACCTCCCTAGGCGTCGATGCCAAAGCGTCAGAACCTAAACTGGCCCTCGCGGTTGCGCTGTATCAACAGGGCAATACTGAAAAAGCTTTGACGTTAGGGGAAGCCGCTCTCGCCAATGACAGCCGCTACGGAGATCTCGGGTTTCTCAAAGACAATCTTTGGGGCAATAAGCTCCTTGCAGAAACCACGAAATTCCTAGAACTCCCTCGCATCAAGACCGCGATCGCCGCCGCCAAAGCGACCGAAGCACAAGCGCCCTCATCCTCGCGCTAAGTCATGGGTTCCATGCGGCAGCGTCCTCGTGCAGGCTCTCGATCGTCCAAGGCTTCTCAATCCCGCAGAAGCCTCTCCAAAACTCCTCAATCTCCAAACCCCCGATCGTCTCAGTCTCGTCGAAAAATTCCTTGGGCTGCACTCTTGTTGCTCATGGTTTTTATGTGGGTGGGCTATCGACAACTGGTGACGCAATTTTCTCAGCCGCAAGCGATTTTAGTGTTGGGCGGGTCGCCCGATCGCGAAAAGTTTGCTGCAGAGCTAGCGTTAGAACACCCCAAGCTTCCGGTTTGGGTCTCTTCTGGCAGTCCCAAGGAATACAGCGAATGGGTCTTTGATAGCGCGGGCGTTGCATCCGATCGGATCCATCTAGACTACCGAGCCGTTGATACGCTGACGAATTTCACAACGTTAGTAGACGACCTCAAAGCCGAAGGCATTACCAGTTTTTACCTCGTCACCTCCGACTACCACATGCGCCGCGCAAGCTGGATCGGAGAAATCATCGGATCCAATCGTGGCGTTGTATTCAAAACGGTTCCAATTCCCACCGATCGACCTCCAGAGCCTGTGATCAAGGCGTTTCGAGACGGGGGTAGAGCGATCGTTTGGGTAGTGACTGGTTATACAGGAACGGGAGAATTGAGAATGAAGGATGATAAATAAAAAACCTCAATTCTTCACTCTTCATTCACAGGCTTACTCGCCAGATTAAACGTCCGAAAATGCAGTGCCTGTTGCTCAATGCGACTGGCAAGACGATCGCACACCAAATTGCACAACTCAAAAATCAAATCATCCGTCACCCGATAAAACGCCTGCGTCCCCTGACTGCGCTTCGCCAAAATTCCTGCTTGCAGCATCACCTTTAAATGCTTTGACA
>JAAFJU010000315.1 GCA_013298165.1 Synechococcales cyanobacterium bin31.maxbin.ball.101
TAATCGTAATGGCATGGGGTGTCATAACGTCCGCCACCGTTTGCCCAAGGGCTTTATGCAATTGCCGATCGCGGGTCATGGGATTGTTTAAATAAATCACACTATCCAAAATCAATAAATGAGGCGGTGGCAATACGCCTGACTCCTGCCAAAGCAGATCCGTCTCCGAAATCATGCCAATCACCTGGTCATTCTCATCGACGACAGGTAGACCACTAATGCGATGCTCTGCAAGCATTGCAATCACCCGATCGAGCCGCATATCCGCCGTGACTTTGTAGGGATTGCGCGTCATGACATCAGCAATACGTTTTTTCATGGTAAATCCTCTTTGTTATGAAGCGAGAGGGAACGTTAGATTCGCGGTTTATTTGAGTCATCCGCCGAACCTGATTTCATTATAGAAAAAGTCGGTTCAGATTGAACGCCCTTCACATACCTGTAACATAGTTAAGTTCCTGTTTAGGTTTTCCATGTCCCGATCGACCGTTTTAGTTATCGTTTCAATCGCAATCTTGATTCCCCTGTCGATCGTGGCCAAAATCCTGGACTGGGGCGAGACGGCAATCTTCTTCACTTCAGCCGCCGCGATCGCGCCTCTATCGGTCTGTCTCGCCACCTCAACGGAAAAAGTCGCCCTCGTCACCGGACCGACGATCGGGGGATTGGTGAATGCACTATTTGGGAATTCGACGGAATTGATTATTGCGATCGTCGCCCTGCGCAAAGGATTGGTTGACATTGTTGAAGCCAGCATTACCGGGAGTATTCTGGGAGCATTACTCTTACTATTGGGATTGGCTATGTTAGCCGGGGGGTTACAGTTTAAAGAGCAGTCCTTTCGCCCGATTCGGGCTAGAGTCAATGGAATCTCCATGACGTTGGCGGTAACGGCGATCGCGGTCCCTTCCATGGTGATCAATACCTCTAATCTCGTGGACCCCTTAGCGATTCACAATTTATCGTTGGTGGTCGCCACGATTTTGATCATCGTCTATGCCCTAACATTGGTTTTTTCCCTCAAAACCCACAGCTATCTCTACCAAGTCAGCCAACTCGAAGAAATCGAAGAAGAAAAGCCGAACCTTTGGGTATGGCTGCTGGTTCTCTCTCTGTCCACAGTAGCGATCGCCCTAGAATCCGAACTCTTCGTCAGCGTCGTCGAATCTGAAACAACACGACTGGGATTCACGTCACTCTTCACAGGGGTTATTTTGTTGCCGTTGATTAGCGACATTGCAGGCTACGTCACCGTCATTCGACTGGCTCGACGCAACAAGATGGATTTGGTCATGGCGACAATCTCTGGCGACAGTTTATTGATTGCGCTCTTTGTTGCACCTGTGCTGGTATTCATTGGACAGGCGATCGGTCAACCCATTGATCTCAACTTCAACCTGTTTCAAGTCATCGCCGTCGCGATCGCCGTTGCCGTCACGAACTTGATCTGCTTCGGAGGCCGATCGAATTGGTTGGATGGGACGCTCCTCCTTGCGACTTATTTAGTGCTAGGGGTCGCTTTCTACTACCACCCGGAGTCGTTTTAGAGGGTTACTGAAGATAAATCGCAGTTTAGTCGGAAAATTTACGGAGAATCGATCGAAGTTTACGCCTCCTTTAAGAGCTTGTGAGTAGTATCAAGACAATTGCAAAACCGAAGGTCAATTGCACTAGCGGAAGAGATAAATGAGCAACCATAGGCAGAGGGTATTCCCAATCCTATCCATTGCATCATGGCCCCTTTTCAACCCTATAGCAGCAACAGTCTTTGATTTTCAAACCCTCAGATCGTCTAACAAGCCTCTCCATCCTATGCTCAGCTTTTCTGAATCGTCTTATCGCACAGCAAGCTCCCCTGTCGAGCAACTGCCTTCAAAATTCTCCAACGTTGTTGACTTGGCTGAGTCATCTCCGGTTGTATCGACGGGCTTTCCCACGGTGTCCGTGGTGATTCCGACCTACAATGCGTTGAAGTTTTTACCCCAGACGATCGCCAGCGTCATGGCGCAGACCTTTCAGGATTTTGAGCTGCTGCTGATTGACGATGGCAGTTCTGATGGCACGGCAGATTGGGTCGCGCAATACAACCAGAATGTAGAAGATAATCCTCATCGCCGCCACAAAATCCGGTTTTTCCAACAGCACCGAGGCGGAGTCTCCACAGCGAGAAATCTCGGGATTCAAAATGCCCAAGGGGAATTTATTGCGTTTCTGGATGCCGACGATCTCTGGGTTCCGACCAAGCTCGCGCAGCAGGTCAACTATCTCAATCAACATCCCCGCGTCGGTCTAGTTCACGGAGCGATCGCCCTCATGGACGAAGCTGGAACGCTCACAGGCCGAGTCCTCTCTTCAAAACCCATCGCCTCTTCCCTACCCCGTCTCCTCACCCAGAACGCCGTGGCTTGTCAAACGGTCATGATCCGTCGGAGTTGCTTTGAGCAGACGGGTGACTTTGATGCGCAGGCGGATACGGTGGAGGACTGGGATCTGTGGATGCGGGTGGCACGGTTTTATCCGATCGTCGGTCTGCCCGAGGTTTTGGCCCATTATCGTCAAGTGGAAAGCAGCCTGTCCCGATCGCACGAACGCATGGTGCCGACCTACCACTACGTGATTGAAAAGAATTACGAATTTTGCCAGGATGAGTTGACGCGACTGGGCGTGAACGATCGGCGGCTCAAGGCCGCTAGCTACGCCTCCGCTTATCAATGCCTTGCCTGGAAAGCCATCCAGTGCAAATACCCCGATATCAAACAGGCCAGCAGCTATCTCAGTCGTGCCCTGCACTATCGGCCTGACCTAGTTCTCACGGGCGAGTACTGGCGGTTGCTACTCGCGATCGGCCTCAAAACCTTACTGCCCGCTCATCGGTATCAAGCATTGAAAGGCCAGCTTTACAAGGTGCGATCG
>JAAFJU010000186.1 GCA_013298165.1 Synechococcales cyanobacterium bin31.maxbin.ball.101
GGCGTCGTTTCGATACAAATCATCGAGGGAAATCCACACCTGCGATCGCTCCTGAGTTGGCATCTTCAGCAGGCGGGTTTTCAGGTTTTTCAGTCGATTGACTACATCCAGGCACGCGATTTGTTTTTGACGCGCCAGCCTCGGTTAGTTATTTTAAGCAATGATCTGCCCAATGGTAATGCATTCGAGTTTTGTCAGTGGGTTCAGCAACAAGCCCAGGGCATGGTGATGATGCTGTCGGCGCAGTCCACGGAATCCGAAATTGTTCGAGGACTGCGATCGGGAGCGGATGACTATTTGACGAAACCCTTTGGAATGCAGGAATTTTTGGCAAGGGTGGAAGCGTTGGTTCGACGGGTTAAAAACACCGCGCCGCCTGCTTCCTTGGACTATGGCACCTTGAAGATTGATCTGGTCCACCGTCGGATTCAGTTTTTTGGGCAAAAGATTGAATTAACGCCCCAAGAGTTTAGTCTGCTCTATGTCCTAGCCCAGGCCAATGGCGCACCGCTCAGCCGATCGGAACTCCTACGCCGAGCTTGGCCCGATGAAATCGACAATCCCCGCACCGTGGATACCCACGTCCTCTCCCTGCGCAAAAAAGTCGAAACCGAATCGCACCAGCCCGGTCTCATCCAAACGGTGCGAAATGTCGGGTATCGCTTAAATCTGGAGGGTTTGACCACGCCCCGGACCGCACCCGTGGAAGGATTAACAGGAACTGGGTTTAATGCTAGTCCCAGTCCTCGTCTAGAGACGGCTTCGATGCGTGAAGCTGTGCGCGGACCGCTGGCCAGTCAGCCGTTGAGCTAATGCCCCGATCGCAAATCAACCAGGTTTTATTCGTGAGGGATTGGAGCCAGTCTAGGTCTTGGCTGGCAATGATTAGGGTGGTGTCGGGCAACTGTTGAAGAATTTGCCTGAGGTGATCTTTTTGGCTGGGATCCAGCGGAGCCGTGGGTTCATCCAGTAGCAGAACAGATGGTTCTAATGCCAATGCGCGGGTTAGGGAGATCCACTGTCGCTGACCTGGAGACAGTTCGATTTCGGGCTTATTCAGCAGGGTTTCGGACAATTCCATCCGATTCACCCAATTGTCTAATCGCGGTTTAAGCTCAATTTTGTTCAATTGCAAACCATAGACGATCGCCGCTAGTCCCGTCGGTTGCAGGAGTTTGGGTTCCTGGGCCGTAGGGAGAATCGCCCGCCGAAGCTGAGCAATGGGCAGGCTGGGGTAAGGCTGACCTCGGTACAACAGCTTTCCCTGGGTAGGTTCGATCAGGCGATTGAGGAGACGAAGCAGCGAGGTTTTGCCCGAACCCGCCGATCCGACTAGGCCGATCGTTTCGCCCGATCGGACCTCTAAAGCGACCTCACTAAACAGCGGCGTACCGGGCGAGAGGACTTTGCCTTTACGATCGACGCGCTGCCCTAGTCTGAGTCCCAGACGATCGAGTTGAATCAATGGGGAGTCGGAGGTTTTATCCAAATCCGCCATGCTAGATTCCGCCACCATCAAGGAACTCACTAATAGCCTTGTCCGACAAATTGCAACAGGGCGACGAAGGGCTGGATGAAGAACTGCCTGAGGGCTGATCAAAACCAATTGGATTGCTAGAGCTTTCAGCGCGCGCACCAACGGCAGCGGCTTCTAGGGCATAGCAAACTTCGATCGCTTTGCGGGCCTGCATTTCCTTCATTTGGGTTTCTAAGCCCTCGATCCGATCGAGTAAAGCGCGGATCACCTGCGCCTCCGAGTCGGGAAGACGGTTGTGGTCAAGGGGTTCGACCCGTTCGCCTGCGCGGTAGACGACTCGGCCTGGGACTCCGACGACGGTGCAGTCCGATGGCACATCTCTCAGCACCACAGAACCCGCCCCAATCCGAACATTGTCTCCAATTTCGATATTGCCCAGGACTTTAGCCCCGGTGCCGACGACGACGTTTTCACCGATCGTCGGGTGGCGCTTGCCGCTTTGTTTACCTGTGCCACCGAGGGTGACACCTTGATAGATCAGCGCATAGTTGCCGATGATCGCGGTTTCGCCAATGACGACGCCCATGCCGTGGTCAATGAAGACGCTGTGGCCGATCGTGGCACCGGGATGGATTTCGATGCCTGTGAGGAAGCGACCAATATGGGAAATCAGGCGAGGAAAGAACGGCAGACCGAGGCGATACAGCCGATGGGCGAAGCGATGAAACAGGAGCGCTTGAAAGCCGGGATAACAAAAAACGACTTCTAGCCAGTTTCGAGCAGCGGGATCTCGGTCAAAGATGATTTTGAAATCTGCAACAAGCGTTTTTAGCACGGCCAAGGACTCCGTAAAATTTAGCCACTCGTCCCATAGTACCGTGACTCACTCAGACAACAAAGTTAGAGATTGTGGTGAGAACCGTCAAACAACCCACAATGCAAGAATCCAGAGTCAGCTCAGTCTAATAAATATTAAAAAACTTAACGAAGAACCCACATGTTTGTCACAAAGGAAACTGTTTTTTATTCCATCTATTCGCTAGAATAATTTTCTAATGTTGCGTTATGCAATTAGATTGCGTGATGTAAAACCCCTTATCTTGTGCTCAGAAGGTTACGCTATGACAATTTATGTTGGAAATCTGCCCTATAAAGCCACTGAAGATGATCTTCGAGAGGTTTTTGCAGAATACGGTGGCATTAAGCGAGTTTCAGTTCCGGCTGACCGGGAGACGGGGCGTGTTCGCGGCTTTGCCTTTGTGGAGATGATGGAGGACGCCCAGGAGGATGCGGCGATCGAAGCGCTGGATTCAGCCGAATGGATGGGTCGTCAACTTCGACTGAATAAAGCAAAGCCGAAGGGTTCTGAGTAACGCAGAATTTTAAGGTTTGTGACGATGGCTCGGAATCGGGTGCGATCGATTTGAAGGCAATCGGGTGAATTCTAGCTGGAAATCGGCGTTTAGGAATGAGTCCATGGTCTTCTCTTCGGTCGCACCTTTTTTAGATTCTGCGTCTATTACTGCCATACCGCGCCACACTGCCGCCAGCTTAATTACAACCTATCAAAAATATTTGTCGCCGATCAAGGGTTTTTCCTGTGCCCATCGGGTGTTGCATGGGGGAGAGTCCTGTTCGCAGTATGTGAAGCGGACGATTTTGGAGCGGGGGTTGTCGGATGCTTGGCCGGACAGTCGGCAGCGGTTTCGGGATTGTCGATCGGCCTATTTGACGATCGTGGCTCATCGCATGATGGCCAGCAACAGCGAAGAGCCGGAATATGAGGGCGCGGCTGAGCCAAAAAAGAAAAAGGAAAACACTCGCGCCTGTCCCTCCTCGTCCTCTCCAACTTCCTCCGATTGTTGCACACCTGATCTGGCGGATGGCTGTTACTGTCTATCCAATTTGGCGGAGGGGGGCGCTTGTGATGCGGGCGGTTGTGATGTTGGGGCGATCGATCTAGGCGCTTGTGATGCGGGGGCTTGTGACGTGGGGGCTTGTGATGTGGGCGGTTGTGATGTTGGGTCCTGCTAATTGAGGGATCGGTCGATTAACCTTAATTACATTAAAGTCTTTTCAGGAATTCCGCGATGGTGCTGTTAAATGAGTGGTTTGACTGAAACTGATGGGTTGTTGCAGGATATTCGCGGCTTGATTGAGGAAGCCCGATGACCTCCGGTCGGTCATGGACCATCGGCTGTGGCGGTGACGGTGAATGCAGGGCTGACGATGCTTTATTGGCGAGTTGGTCAGCGGATTCAGGTGGAGATTCTTCAGGGCGATCGGCGGGCTGACTATGGCAAGGAGATTCTTGCCACACTGTCGCAACAATTGACAAAAGAATATGGCAAGGGTTTTAGTTACTCGGCTCTAACGCGCATGGTGAAGTTTTCCGAGTCTTTTTCGGAACATTCAGTGGTTATGGAATTGGCCAAAACTCTAAGCTGGTCTCATTTTCGTGAATTATTACCACTAGAGAAACCCCTTCAGCGTGATTTCTATGCCGAGATGTGCCGGATTGAGCGGTGGAGTGTTCGGACCCTCCAGAAGAAGATTAGCTCGATGTTGTATGAGCGGACGGCGATTTCACGGCAGTCGGATGAGTTAATTCGATCGGAGCTAGAGGCGTTGCGGGAGGACGATCGTTTGTCGCCGGATTTGGTGTTTCGCGATCCGTACTTTTTGGATTTTTTGGGGTTGAAGGATCAGTTTCAGGAGAAGGATCTAGAGGCGGCGATTTTGCGGGAGATTGAGTCGTTTTTGTTAGAGATGGGCAGCGGATTTACATTTGTGGCAAGGCAGAAGCGGATTCAGATTGATAGCGATGACTTTTATATTGATTTGCTGCTGTATCATCGGAAGCTGCGGCGGTTGGTGGCGCTTGAGTTAAAAACGGGGAATTTCAAGGCGGAGTATAAGGGGCAAATGGAGCTGTATTTGCGATGGTTGGATCGCTACGATCGCGAACCCCATGAGGAAGCACCGTTGGGAATTATTTTGTGTGCGGGGAAGAAGCAGGAACAAATTGAGCTGTTGGAGTTGGATCAGGCGGGGATTCATGTGGCGGAGTATTTGACGGCATTACCACCGATGGTCCACGACCGACCGGAGGTCATCGAATTGCTTCAGCAAAAGTTACGATCGGCAGTAGAACTAGCGCAGTTGCGGTTGATGAATCGGGAGGATGGGTGACGGGGGACTGTCAATGACCGATTCGTCGATTAAACTTGAATGAGGTCTTTCCAGGGATTTCGTGATGGTGCATTTAGAGGAGTCTGTTCAGTTCTCACCCAATCAAGTGGTGTGCCTAGAACAGGATGAGTTGCGATTGTTTGGGGAAGTGGTGCAGATGGTGCCACTGCGATCGCGCTGTTGGGTGCGGCCTTTGGCGATGGCGCAGGTGGATCCCGATCGGTTAGACCTGAAACTTTTGTACGATTTGCGTGAGAGTTCCCATTTGGTATTGCCTGCAATGATGTTTCGGGAGGCATTGGATACGGAATTGATTCCGTTGATGAGTGCGCTGTTTCATCCCGATAAGACAGGCGGAGATGATAGTGAAGCGGCGCGTCAGGCCATTCATCAGCTTGTTCGACGGGTTTCAACGGACCGATCGGGATTGTTTCGGTCCGAAGATTAAGCGCAAATCAATGGGTTAACCCACGATTTTGACCGGATGCATAATCGGTAAATCAATCACAAACATTGCGCCGGATCCGGGGCAATTGCAACAGGAGAATTCGCCATAATGATGCTCCGTCACGATCTGGTGGCTGATGGATAAGCCCAGTCCCGTTCCCTTACCGACGGGTTTAGTCGTATAGAAGGGTTCAAAAATGTGCGGCAGGCAATCCTCTGGAACGCCTGCACCATTATCTTGAATGCAAATGCGAATCCAATCGCTGCGATCGTCGCGAGTATAGCGTTGAGTTTTGATCTGGATTTCGTTGCGGTGAGTAAGACGCAGGGTGGGATCCAGGGAAAACCAATGGTCTTCTACCGCATCGATCGCATTCGCCACGATATTCATAAATACTTGGTTGAGTGCCCCGGCATAGCATTCGATCGACGGTAAGTCGCCATAGTCTTTTTTGAGGCTGATAGCCGGACGATCGGGCGTGGCATTCAGACGGTGCTGAAGAATTAAGAGGGTACTGTCAATGCCTTCATGTAAATTGACCGCTTTGAACATCGCTTGGTCTAGGCGCGAAAAATTTCGCAGCGACAGGACGATTTCACGAATCCGATCGGTCCCCATACGCATTGAACCAAGAATTTTAGGCAAATCCTGACAGAGATAGTCCCAATCAATCTCCTCCAGTTGTTCTTGAAGTGCAGCGCTGGGTTTGAGGAGTTCTGTTTCATAGGATTTCACCAAGGCCATCATTTCTTCGACGTATTGAGTGACGTAGGAAATATTGCCGTGAATAAAGTTGATGGGATTGTTGATTTCATGGGCAATTCCCGCGACGAGTCGGCCTAGACTGGACATCTTTTCCTGGTGAACTAATTGCATTTGGGTATTGCGGAGTTCTGAAACAACTTCGGCCATGGTGGTGGCTTGCTGTTGGGTGTGTTGCAGGAGGTGAGCTTGTTCTAGGGCAATGCTGACTTGACCGGACACTTGGCGAATAAATTGAATCTCTGAAGGGGTCCAATCCCTGGGCCGATCGCACTGATGCACACAAAACAGGCCCCACAGATCTTCTCCCCGTAAAATGGGAGCAACCAAGGTCGCTTGGATTTCAAATTGCGCTAATACAGCCCGGTAACAATCAGTCAGATCGGCTTGATTAATATCGGTTAGCGCATGGACTCGACCTTCACGATAGAGATCGGCATAGCGATCGCCAAAGCAATGATCATGCACCTTAACGTCCAATGCTGAGGTAAATTGCGGTAGTACGTCTTCAGCAATAATTTCGCCATTATTAAATGCTGATGCGGGATCAAACTGATAAATGCCAACGCGATCGGCCTTGAGGATTTGACGAACTTCGGTGGTGGTAATTTTAAAAATGGTTTCCAAATCTAAGGATTGACGAATCTTCGCCACCACTTCAAACAGTAAATCCTGTTGGAGGTTCGCTTGTTTTAAATCATGGGTCCTTGTTTCGACCTGATGCTCTAAGTTCTCGTTGAGCATCTGTAAATTCAGGTTGAGGGCTTGGACCTGATGATGGAGGTCTGTTTGGGTGATGGCGGTGGCGAATTGAGAGGCGATCGCTTGGGCAAGATCAATATCGCTGGGTGTCCAAGGATTGACTTGATGATTGCAGGCTTGTTTCCAAACTTGGAATGATTGTCGCGGGTAGGATTGACGGGAATCCGGGTCAAATTCTCCAGCCCATAGGGTTTCGGTCTGGACTCGATCGCGAAATAGGGTGAGATAGCCGATGCGTTGCTGCCGAGAGACGATCGGGATAATTAATAAGCCTGCGATGGAACTGCCTTGAAACAGCGGCTGCAAATTCCGAATGGCGGACACTTGATAGAGGTCATCGATCGCCCAGGACTGAAGGGTTGGGTCATTGAAATAGCGATCGATCGCAGATGCTTTTTCCATCATGGGAATGGGCGATAACGGCTGGTCGATCGGTTGATGACCATGGTGATAGAAGCGAGCTTTTTGGTCATTGTGCGCCGCCAGGTAAAGCCGTCCACCGGACGCCTGCAACACGGCGATCGTCTCTTGAAGCGCCATGGACAGATTTAAGGTATCCATGGAGGCAAGCTGCTTAGCAATGCAATTAATGGTGGCTTCTTTTTGAGCTTGTTCTCGGGCTTGTTGCAGCAAGATAGATTGGGCAATGGCGATCGACATTTGGTCAACCACCAGTTGAATATTTTCCCTAGCCCGATCGTCGATCTGCATCTCGACCGCATCGTGTGCCACCAGCAGTCCCCAAATCTCATCTTGATGAACGATCGGCACCACCAAACTGGATTGCACTCCCATGGCCGTCAAATATTCGGCATGGCATGGATCTAACGGACGATAGATCCAATTTTCTTGCAGGGGTTCGCCACTGCTGGGATCACATATCCGACTTTGACCGATGCTGCGGGAGGCCACATTCACCACATTTCTCACCCCCGCCTCCCGAAAGAGCTGACGGGCGGATTCTGGAATGTCATCCGCTGGAAAACAGAGTTGATAGAGAGAGGGTAAGCGCTCTTTCTCAGACAATTGCTCTGCGACGACCTGACCACTGCCAT
>JAAFJU010000031.1 GCA_013298165.1 Synechococcales cyanobacterium bin31.maxbin.ball.101
TGCGACTTCGGGCTACAGTTCGCCCGGAGCCTACTCCTCCCGCATTGCCAACGTCTCCTCGATTCTGGTCTGCCACAAGCAGCAAACCCGGAACAGCCAAAAGGCCCTCGGTCGTCTGAGTACCCTTCGCTAAGTTAGGACCACTAAATTAGTGGGGGCAGGGTGGGGCCGAAATCGATCGGTCCAGCCATGCCGTTGCCTGCTGAAGGTGTGCTAACGCCTGTTCGCTATCCCCTTTCAGCAGATAGACTAACGCCACCGCTGCTTGCTCCTGGGCACGGGCTGGACGATTCGATTGAAGACGGTGCCAGTCCTTATGGCCGATCGCCGATCGTTGAGCCAGCGCTTGAGCGAGTTCTAACGTTTCCAGACTAGGATCAACCAATGTCGCCGCCGATGGGGTGGTGGATTGCATCATTGAGTTTAAAACCATCACTAAATTCTTCCTTTATTATGCCTTCTGATGCTGTGCCTTCCCCGCCTGAACTCGATGAAATCGGGACAGCGATTCAAGATCTAGAACAACTGCTGACCGATCTGCGCGATCGCTACCAGCAGATCCAAGCCGACGAACCACTCCGATCGCAACTCCAGGAGCAAATTAATTCCCAGCAACAACAGATCCAAGCCCAGCCCGACCAAAAAGCCAAGCTCAAAGCCGAACTCGCCCAACTCAATGACCAGCTTGACGAAGTTGAAATGCGTCTAGAAAGTCGTCTGGTCTCCTGGCTAGGGCTGCGGGAGTATTTCTGGCAGATTGTTCGGTTTGGGGGATTCGGACTGTTGCTGGGGTGGGGCTTGACCAGTTGGGCCATGAATGAACGATCGCTCCAACAAAATCCAGCTCCCCTCAAAATCGAACAGTCTAGGTGAAATAAATGCCAAACTAGAGCATAGATTTAATCCAACGAGTTAAATCTATCTGCCCTGTTCAGCGTCTTTCCCATGACTCAGCCCACACAAAATTCTTTCCAAAGCTCTGTTTTTCGTATTTCTCAAGTTCTGCGTAGTGGTGAACCCGATACCGTCGTCACGATTCGAGGGTGGGTCAGGACGAAGCGAGAACAAAAAACCTTCACGTTCATCGAAGTGAACGATGGCTCCTCCATGGCGGGCCTGCAAGTGGTCGTGAGTGACACCACTGACGGCTATGCCGAATCCATCAAGCGGATTAACACCGGGGCCTCCGTCGAAATCGAAGGTAAACTGGTGCCCTCTCCCGGCAAAGGCCAACGCATCGAAATGCAGGCGATCGGCCTTATTGTCCACGGCGAAGCTGACCCAGAAACCTATCCATTGCAAAAGAAACGCCATTCGTTTGAATTTTTGCGGGACATTGGACATTTGCGATCGCGCACCAATACTCTCAGCGCGGTCTTCCGAGTTCGTAACGCCTGTGCCGCAGCAGTGCATCAGTTCTTCCAAGAGCGCGGCTTTTTATGGGTGCATACACCAATCTTGACGGCGAGTGACTGTGAAGGGGCCGGAGAAATGTTCTCCGTGACGCGGTGTGACTTAAATAAGCTGCCGATGAAAGACGGAAAAATGGACTATAGCCAAGACTTTTTTGGCAAACCCACCTATCTGACCGTCAGCGGCCAACTCGAAGCCGAAATCATGGCCATGGCCTTTAGCGATGTCTACACCTTCGGCCCAACCTTCCGTGCGGAGAACTCCAACACCTCTCGCCATCTCGCCGAGTTTTGGATGGTGGAGCCAGAGATGGCTTTCTGTGATCTCAAAGGAGACATGGACCTAGCAGAAGCGTTTCTGAAATATGTGTTCAAACATGTAATGGAAACTTGCACCGAAGACATGGAGTTTTTCCATCAGCGGATTGACAACACTGTATTAGACACCGCGAATAACATTATTAACAGTGAATTTGCCCGGGTGACGTACACCGAAGCGATCGCCCTCCTCGAAAAATCCGACAAAACCTTTGAATACCCCGTGGCCTGGGGCATTGACATGCAATCCGAGCATGAACGCTGGCTCGCTGAAGACTATTTCAAAAAGCCCGTCATTGTGACCAACTATCCTGTCGGCATCAAAGCCTTCTATATGCGGCTAGATGACGGCGGAGAGACCGTTTCGGCCATGGATATCCTGGCACCGAAGATTGGTGAAATCATTGGAGGGTCGCAGCGGGAAGAACGGCTCGATGTGCTGGAAGCTCGAATTCGCGCCCAGGGACTAGATCCTGAGGTTTACTGGTGGTACTTAGACTTGCGGCGCTATGGCACAGTACCCCATGCAGGCTTTGGCTTGGGCTTTGAGCGACTGGTGCAATTTATGACGGGAATGGCCAATATTCGAGATGTGATTCCATTCCCACGAACGCCAATGAATGTTGAATTCTAAAATTAACTGAAATAGATTGATTAAAAACCTCGTAGGATTGCATCAGTGATCTTACGAGGTTTTTAATTGATTAGAATCGACCTTAAAAGCTATCCGTAAAAGTACTTGTTTTAAGAATTAAAACAACCCGAAAAATCCACTTTTAACATTTTTAAATCATAAAGAGGACACATTTTACTATAAGCAAAAACAATAGATTCGCAATGTTACATTCCTCCCATTCAATGGGTAGATTATTGACAGCGATATAGGTTAACTCTTCCCTCCTTTAAAGGAATCAGTCGATCGAACCTATTTCTAGACTTGTTTATTTTGTAAATTTTTCTTTTGATTAACTAGCCATTCTGAATATCTCTTTTAGTAGATTCAGACTTTTTTGGCTACTTTCCGGAAGATTTAAAATATCCAGCCATTTACGATTTCAACACCGTAAAAACAAGCAGATAGATTCATATTTTACAGGTCTAGTTCGCCCTAATTCATTCCCGATACTGAGCTTTTTGATCTTATGAACGGCAAGACTTCTTCAGTTTTCCAGCGTTTGCTGGCCGCGACTCTACTGGTAAGTGGTATTACCGCCCTTGCTGCTCCAGCCTTCGCAGATGGAACTGCTGCTGGAACCTCGATCGATAACACTGCGACGGCGACCTACGACAACCCCGACGATCCCACCAAGCCTTTTAACGCCACCTCCAACACCGTGAAAGTCACAGTGGCTGAAGTTGCGGGTATTACAGTGACGCCTCTGTCTACGATCGATGTCAACGGTGGGAACGTCTTGCCGAACGACATTGTGAACTATGAATTCAAAGTCACCAACGTCGGTAACGACACCACTGAGTTCTTCATTCCTGGAACGCCAACGGTTGCAGGTCCTGGTGCGGCCACAGTCGTGCAAATCACTGGATATATTAAGCCCGATGGCACCCGCGTTGACTTCCCTACAGCAGTGGCCGTTCCGGCAGGTACTACGAAGACCAGTGCAATTCCTGGATTGCCTGCAATTCCTGGTAGCCCAGTTGGTGTGATCCCCGCAGGATATGCGATAATCGTGAACGTCCCAACGACGATCAACAACTTGGCCGCGTCCGGTGCAAACGTAGACGTCCGCCTGGGTAACACAGGTGCCAACGACAACCTCGCAGGCACTCAAAACCAACCGAACACCGCAACAACGGCAACCGATAAAGTTCGCACCGTAGACTACCTGAGTGAAACTGGAACGACCGCAGGTCCTGTGGCAGAAGAAAAAGAAGCTGCTGCCTTGCAAACTGTCAAAGTGGGTTCGCTATCCCAGGCATTGGCCACAGTTCTGAAAACCCGCACCAGCTACGTCCCTAACTCGGTGACGAGCTTGGCGGATGATGTCATTGGCTACGGCTTGGCCCTGAAGGTTGAATCCGCTGCGCCAGTCGGTAGCACCGGAATCACACCCGGTAAGCTGGTCGGAACTGCCATCAAGGTCGATGGCGCAACGGTCAACCGCGTCTTGGTCTCGGATGCCATTCCTGTACAGACTAAATTGACCGCAGCAGCGGATGTCACGGTGCCCAATACCAACTGGAAAGCGGTCTATACAACGGATGCCTTAACGGTTCCTGCGATCGCCGCAACCTGGACCAGCACCTTCACCGCCTCTGCAACTCGCATTGGTTACATCTATGACGCAACCGTCACCCCGTTAGCAGAAGGCGCTAACATCACAGGCTTCGGCTTCAAGGTCGTCACCAGTGGCGTTCCTGCGGCTTCGACGACGCCCGTCAACATCCTGAACATTGCCCAAGTCTTCGGACAAACCAAAGGCAACGAAGGTCCGACAGCACCCTTGGTGTACGACGAATCTGGGGACCAAATGCCCAGCAACTTTAATGACGACGGCAGCACCAATACCTCGACGACGAGCTTGACGCCCGGTTCGCCCGTCGGCAACATTCCCACAGGCAACCCCAACGCAACGAACGACGGGATTGACAACACGAATGACAACACGGGTAAAGGTCCCGGTGGTGAAGACAACGTCATCACGATCGCCCTTGAAGGGTCCATCTTGAATGGTCCGAAGGATGTTCCTGGTGCCGTGGGTCCTAGCGACAACAACAACGACTTCACCAACCGCAGCACACCTGTCGATCCCAACACCCCTCCCGGTGGCACGATCGATCCAGCCGCTGTCAACTTCGTGAACAGTGTCAACAACCCCAGTGGCACAGCGACCTTGAGCAATGTCTTAATCGTCCCTGATACTGCCGCCTTTACTGCCGCTACAGGTGAAACCCTGCCGCCAGATAAGACGACGGTCACGCTGACCTATGGTGGCTCGACAGCTATCTATACCTTTGATGCAGCCCTTGGAAACTTTGTGTTTACCTCTGGTAATCCCATCACTGTCCCGGCTCTAGCACCGGGTCAAACGATCAACTACACCGTTTCCGTTGACTTACCTGCTGGAACACCACTTTCGACCGATACGCTGAAAGGATTCTCAATTCCAATCTACGCTTTTGTCGATAAAGATGGCGATTCTCGTCCTGATGTCGATGGCACCGAGCCAACGCAAAACCGGACGATCGATCGGGTCTACACCGGATTCCTGCAACTCAAGAAGGAAGCACGAATCTTAGACAAAGATGGTGCAACAGTTCTGGTTCCTTTCACCACAGACAGCGCAGCCTTGGCAGGTAAAGGTGCGAAGGATCGATTTATCGAATATCGCATCACCTACAAGAACATCTCGATCGCACCAACGGGTACAGGCAACACCACTCTGGATGCCAAGAACGTTGCAGTGATTGAAGATGGCGTCAATGGTGGCAACTCTTGGGCTAAGGACACAGATGCCAACAACATCATCGACACCAGCCACAAAATGGGTTCCGTCTCCGTGACCTACGGTGGTCCTGCAAGTGTGACCTACTCCCCAAGTGGTGAACAGACTGGAACCACGGCAGCCACTGACGTGACCAAGTATGTCCACAAACCGGGCGTGATCATCCAGCCTCAAGACGCTGGAACCTTCGTCTTCCGACGCAAGATCAACTAGAGAATAAAAAATGAGGAATTGAGAATGAAGAATTAAACCCCTTCATTCTCCGTTCTTCGTTCTAAATTCTCAATTCACCATTCACCATTCTAAATTCTTCATTCCCCAGAGGTACTTCCTGTGACTAGATTCTCTACTGCTACGAAACGCTTTGCATTGGTTGCAGTGACCACAGGTGCGATCGCACTGATGGCTCCCATGAACCAAATTCCACTGTTGGGGCAACTGTTTGATGCGACAGCCGCGATCGCGCAAAATGCTCAACGTCCCGATGTCAAACTCAATCTTGCAGTTGAACGTCGTGATGGCGACAACTGGCAGAGCGGTAGCATTAATAATGCGCGTCCCGGCGATGTCCTGCGCTACAGCCTTAAAGGGAAAAATCAAGGCAATCGTGCTGCGAATAACTTCACCTTAACGCAGGTCATTCCTAGCCGTACCACCTACGTTGCACAGTCTGCAACAGGCAGTGCTCAAATCACCTTCAGCATTGACAAGGGTAAAACCTACAGCGCTCAACCCATGATTGTGACAAAGCGTGCTGACGGGACAACAGAAAGCCGTCCCGCACCCGCTGAATCCTACACCCATGTGCGTTGGAAATTCCAGAACGCGATCGAACCGGGCGCAAACCTATCCGCATTTTATCAAGTGCGGGTTCGATAGACATTCGTTGAAGTATGGCCGTCTCTAGATCAACTTAGGCGCTCTAGAGACGGCATCTCAACTGTCAGACCCCATGCATCATCGCTTTATTCTCTAGTTTTGTTGCATTGTGCTTCTCCTTCAAACGAGTTACCGAAAATCATGTCTTCTCCATTGCTGAAATCTCCATTACCTCGATCACGATCGCGATCTAAGACCTTCTCCATGATGACAGCGTTAGCGCTGTCTCCCGTGACGACCTTAGGACTCGTGACGTTATCAACGGTGTTTCTCGGCCTCTCTAACAGCGCGATCGCTCAGGACAAACCATCCTCCACAAGGGTTGATCTCTCCAACCAGGCCGAGTACTCCTATGGGGTGGAGCCACAGCCCGGATATTCTGACCCTCCTCTGGAATATCGCGGTAAGACAGCACGAATTGAAGAAAGCTTCGATCGCTTGATCGATCCATTGGGACGTGTGGTGGGTTGCGCGGGTGAAACGTTGCCTAGCTACAGTGGTTTTAGTGTGGCCTTCTACGATGCAGACCCCAGCGATCCAACGGGTGCCAGCATCGGTCGCCTCACGCCCATGACCCGCAGTGAATTCCCCGATATTCCCAATAATGGAATTTCGGTCGGCATCCAGCCCAACGTCGAAAATAATAATCCTTACGCCCTCACGGACGGAACACAAGGGGCGTATAACTTCCTCTTAGACCCGAAGAAAGGTCAACTAGATGTGGGTCGCGCCTACATTTTGGTGGTGAATACTCCACCAGGTTCAATTTACTCACCCCGCCGGATTCGCATTGTTATGGGTACGCGGGTCGGCAATAAAGTCGCCTACCAAGCAGTCTCTCTAGATGGCAAACCCCTCGCCTCGACGACGGGTCAATCCACCATTAACGGAACGATCGACATCAATGATGCTGAGACCACGGGTCTGAGCTTAGCGGTGTTTGATTTGGCCGCAGGCGTCTGTCAAGCTCAAGAGATTCAAATTATTAAATCAGGCGATCGAGCCAGCGCTTCGCCCGGTGACATTGCGATTTATCGTTTATCGGTTCGCAACCTATCGAGTGCGCCTATTAAAGACTTAAACGTTACCGATACCCTTCCCGTTGGCTTTAAGTTTGTCGAAGGCTCAGCTCGGGCGGAATTCCTAGGGGCAAATCAGCCGATCGTCGCCTCCCTCACCGGAAACAACAGCGTCCTATTCACCCTGCCCAATGTCAACCTCCCCGCTGCGACCAGCAGCCAAAACCGCCAAACCTTGAACATTGCCTACGGTGCGATGTTGACCCCTGATGCGGTCCGTGGAAACGGCATTAACCTGGCATCGGTGTCGGGATTGAGAACGGATAATAATCAACCTGTTAAGGATGGTCCTGCAACGCACAAGATGCGGATTACACCGGGAATCTTGGCGGACTGCGGCACGATCATTGGGCGCGTATTTGAAGACAAAAATTTCGATGGTGAACAGCAAAATAATGAACCCGGCATTCCAAACGCCGTGGTGATTTTGGATGATGGCAACCGAATTACGACGGATGCTAACGGCTTATTCTCAGTTGCGAATGTGCAGCCGGGATATCGCAGTGGCGTGCTGGACTTCAGCAGTCTTCCCGGTTACACCCTAGCCCCCAACCGGAAATTTAAGGAGCGCAATAGCCAATCGAGATTGGTGAATCTGGCTCCTAGTGGATTAGTGCGGATGAATTTTGCGGTCACACCCGCGTTCCAGGAGGCAGGGAAATGAAACTCAGTTTATTGTTATTGAATGTGATTTCGATGTTTGGCTTAGTGGCGATCGCCCCTGCCCGCGCAAACACCTCTCTCCCAAACGCTGCCAGTCCTACGATTGCAAAACCTGCAAACAATCCAGTTGCGAAGCCAGTTGCAACGCCAGCCCCGATCGCTGCCACACCCGATCGCGTCTCCGGCAACGAAGTCAAAATCCTATCTCCGACGACCCAATCGGTCATGAGCGATCGGGCGGCGACCATTGTGTTGCAATTTAGCGCGGACAAGAAGGTCGTGCTAATTGTCAACGGTCAGCCTGTCGATGCAAAACAAGTGGGCCGGACTGAGACGGACCCTAAAACCAACCGCATCACCCAAACCTGGTACGGGGTCGTTTTACAAGAAGGAAACAACGTTCTGACGGCCAACCTTTTGGATGCCAACGGAACGATTACCAGTTCCACCAATGCATTGGTTCAAGTTCGGGGTGCCGCGACTAAAATCAAAGTTGGATCGCAAGAAACGCGCATTCCAGCGGATGGCCGATCGCTGGCCACCCTCACAGGTGAATTGCTAGACGAAGGCGGCAACCGATCGAGTCGGGATGGGGTTGTGACCCTGAGCGCCAACGCAGGTGAATTCGTCGGCGTGGACGCAAACCCCGATCAACCGGGCTTCCAAGTGAAAGTCGAAAACGGCCAGTTTACAGCCAAACTCCGATCGGGACTCGAAGCCAAAACCGTCAACATTCTCGCCACCTCCGGCGACATGACCGCCTACACCACCGTTGGATTTGAAACCAATCTGCGATCGTCCATTGCCACAGGCGTAATTGACGTTCGGTTAGGTTCCCGTGGCACTGATTTCCACCGGAGTTTCCGCGACTTTTTACCAATCGATCGGAACAACGGCACGCAATTAGATGTTCGCGCTTCGGTGTTTGCCAGTGGAACGATCGGAGAATGGTTGTTCACCGGGGCGTACAACAGCGATCGGGCGTTGAACAAAACCTGTGACAACAACACCCGCCTGTTCCGCACCGAACAAGCCTGCGAAACCCAATATCCCGTCTACGGCGATAGTTCGCGTTCTGACATCCTGACGCCCTCCACCGACAGTTTGTATATCAAACTGGAAAAGACCTCGCGCATTCAAGGGGCTGGATCTGACTACGCCATGTGGGGCGATTATAATACCGATGAATTCGCGACCCGATCGCAGGAATACACCTCGGTTTCCCGTCAATTGCATGGCTTAAAAGGGAACTACAACATCGGCAACCTACAAATCTCTGGATTGTATGCCAATAATGTCCAAGGCTATCAGCGCGACACCATTTCCCCAGATGGTACGGCGGGATATTACTTCGTGTCTCGGCGGTTAATGCTCGAAGGGAGCGAAGAAGTCTATCTCGAAACCGAAGAACTGAACCGCCCTGGAACCGTAATCGAACGATCGCGCCTACAGCGGGGTCCCGATTACGAAGTGGATTACAGCCGAGGCACATTACTGTTTCGCAAACCTGTGTTCCGCACCGATATCGGCACGGATGGCACGCCGTTAGTGCGTCGCATTGTCACCACCTATCAATACGAACAAGCTAGCGCAGACAACAAAATCTACGCCGCTCGGGCACGTTACCATCTCTCACGGACCCAAGGTCAAGAAAGCTGGATCGGGGCAACTTACTGGAAAGAAGATCAAGGCGTTCGGAACTTTGAACTGTACGGCATTGATGCCATGTTCCCCCTGGGCAACAAAGGCTCGCTGATCGCCGAATACGCCCGATCGAATCAATTTGCCGACATCATTGGCCAAACCTCAGGAAGCGCCTTCCGTGTCGAAGCCAACGGTGAAATCGCAAATGGCATCACAGGCCGCGCTTACTATCGCAGCACCGATCCCGGATTTGCCAACAACGCAACGGTGAGTTTCACCCCCGGCCAAACCCGCTATGGCGCACAAGTCACAGCCAAAGTCGGAGAACAAACCAACGTCACGGTGAAATACGATCGCGAAACCAATCGCGGCACAGCACCCCAGCCCTTGCAAACGACGTTTGATTTACTCAATCCTCGTCAAGAAGCCTTGCCGGGAACGCGCCTCGACAACGATCTCACCACCATTAGCGCAGGCGTTCAACAAAAGATTGGCAGTGCAAATCTGAGTGTGGACTGGCTGCATCGCGATCGCACCGATCGGGTCTCGCCATCCAATAGCGGCAGTTCAGATCAATTACGCACTCGCCTCGCATTGCCTATTACATCAAAACTGAACTTCGTCGCTCAAAACGAGATGACGTTGTCGAACAAAAATGATGCATTCTATCCCGATCGCACCCTCCTGGGTTTAGATTGGCAAGTCATCCCCGGAATCAACGTCCAACTGGCTCAGCAGTTTTTCACCAGCGGTCAATACGCAGGCCAAAACACCACGAGTTTAGGGTTTGTCGGGGATTATAAACTCTTCCCAGACACCACGCTCAGCGCTCGTTATGGCATTGTCACGGGTGCAGGCGGGGGCTTGAGTACCCAAGGCGCTGTCGGCATTAAGCAAGGCATCAAGCTTTCCCCTGGATTGCAAATTGACCTGGCCTACGAACATGTCCTAGGCAACTTCTCAGGCCAAACCGCAACGGGCTTACAAACGCTGCAACCCTTTGCACCCGGTCAAAGTGGGTCATCGCTCGGACTTCAGGGCGGCGACAGCTACAGCATCGGCATTAACTACAACGACAGCGCTCGCTTCCAAGCGAATGCACGATTGGACCACCGCACCTCTTCCGCTGGATCAAACACCGTGATTTCAGCAGGTGCAACGGGTAAGATTTCTCCTGCACTCACCGCATTGGTGCGATTCCAACAGGCAAGCGCGGCCAATGTCGGTATTGTCGGACTGGGAACCACCACCGATTTCAAACTCGGCTTGGCCTACCGCGATCCCCACAGCGATGTATTCAACGCCCTGTTGCGCTATGAATATCGTCAAAACCCATCCACGATTCCCAATAGCATTTTATTTGCCACAGGATCGGGAGCCACGGACCATATTCTCGCCTTGGAAGCAATTTACGCGCCAAATTGGCAGTGGGAACTGTACGGGAAGTTTGCGTTGCGCAATAGCAGCACAACGTTGGCAAGTGATTTGATTGGCAGCAGCACCGTCACGTTGAGCCAATTCCGAGCGACCTATCGCTTTGACTATAGCTGGGATGTCTCCGCTGAAGGTCGGTTTATCAATCAACCCAGCACGGGCTACAGCGAAACGGGCTTCTCACTGGAAGCGGGTTACTATCTGACCCCGAACCTGCGATTGTCTGCGGGTTATGCCTTTGGGAATGCCAACGATCGCGACTTCGGCTCCCGATCGGCCAGCGGTCCTTACATTGGTCTAACCGTAAAAATCAACGAACTGTTCAACGGGTTTGGATTACAGAAAGTGGCACCGCCGCAACAGAAAGAATCTGAAAAACCGATCGCTACAGCGCCTGCAACAGCACCTGTTGCTACGGCACCTGCCCAAGCAACAGCCCAATCGGCTGATGTCAAATCTGGAGATGTGAAATAATGAAACCTCAATTCCCCTTGGCATTAGCCGCCACGATCGCCCTCACAATTCCCTCCCAAGCGCAAGCGCAAGCGCAAGCTCAAACTCAAACGATCGAACCGCTACGAGTGGTTGTTAACAGCAATCAAGATATTGTTGCTAAAGATCAAATCATCACCTTGAGAGAAGCCATTCTCCTCGTGAATGGTCAGATGAAAATGTCGGACCTGAGCGATCGAGAAAAGTCCCTCGTATCTCGCCCTGTCATGAGCGGAGAAAACTATAGGGGACTTCCCGTTTCGCGAATTGAGTTTCAGCTTCCCACTGACCAAACGACGATTCGATTGAAAACGGTTCTACCCGACATTACCAAAACAGGTTTGATCATTGACGGCACGAATATGGTGTCAGTTTCCAGTTCGGTGGGTGGCTTTACGATCACAGCCAACGAGGCGAGTCGTGGCGATGAAGTTCCAACGATCGCCCTTATCCCCGATGATCAGTTATCCACCAGCAAAAAGGATACTCCGGACGAAAGAGAAAAACATCGCGATGAACTCAACCGGGGTTTCACCATCACCAGCAGCGGCGTTACGGTCAAGAACCTAGCGATCGCAGGCTTCACCACCCGTCACCGCAGCACCAGCACCGAACCTCCCGCCGACATCTTCATCACCGCCGCATCCAACCTTGATGCCCGTCTGGAAACGCTCGAAACCGATCGCGTCCCCCAGGACATCACGATCGAAAACAACTGGCTTGGACGGCTACCCCAGGGGATCCAAACTCCTATGAAATCTGCGTTTGGGGTTTATGTTTTCAACGGCAATCAGGTGACGATTCGCGGGAATACGATCGCAGACCACGACGGCAGCGGCGTGATTACTTCGATTCAGTCCAAGGGGTTTAAAATCCACAACAACCTGGTGGAAAAGAACGGCTCTGCGGGAATGCCGGACGCATTGCGCATTGAAGGCGACATTGAAGGCGGTGAAATTTATAAAAACCAAATTCAAAATAATGCAGGCAGTGGAATCTTTGTCTTCAACCCCTCCAAGGGCAGCCTCAAAATCTACAACAACCAACTGCAAAACAATAGCCAACGCTATAAGCGCGGTGCCATCTACCTCACAGGTCTCAATCACCAAGTCACAGAGAACCAAATCACACAGCAGTCCGGTGCAGGGGTGGTTGTCGCCGCTTATCCCGCTAGCTATTCCAATTTGATTTTAAATAATCAATTTACGAATATTCAGGGCTTACCGATCGACCTCGTCAGCCAAATGAACGTCGGCACCAACGATTACCAATATGGGGATGGCACCAATGCCAAAACCGACAGCCGTGAACGCGGCGAAAAAACAGGCAACGCTGGAATCAACACACCAACGTTTATCAGTTCTGAATTCTTTATCAGCGAACTCGATGGCTCAGTGGACCTTTCTGGAACCACCTTGCCCAATGCGGATGTCGAGATTTACAAGGTTTCTAGCTCATCTGATATGACCCTCAACACCTTGAATTCAGCCACTCGAATCGCAACCGTCAAGTCTGGCGGGGACGATCGCTTCTCTATCAAACTCACAGGTTTAAAACCAGGCGATCGATTAGCTGCAACGGTCACTACACCCAACTTCGGCACCTCAGAGATGACCCGACCCGTCATGGTGAAGGCACTCCCAGGCTATCAAGTTGCGGTTCCACCAGAACCCGTCATCCCACCTGTGCAGGAAGAACAGCCAAAACCGATCGTGGTTCCACCGCCTGTGCAGTCAGTCCCACAACCGCAGCTTTGGTAAAGACATTCTGCTTCTCATTCTCAAACTGTCTGTTCCCCCCTCGATCGTTGTTATTGTTCTTAGCCCCCCAACACAGAGAATTTCACTATGCCCGTGAAGCATTCGCTAAACGCCCCTGCGCCGAGATCCTTGCTTGCGCTTCTACGAAATAGTAACTCTAGACTCTTCTACTTCACACTCCTGACTGGACTATTGGGCTACACAGCGGGCTACTCAGCCGCACCTGCGTTAGCAGAAGGAAGTCGCACGATGTATCCGAATGGCGCATCTGGAAACCGGGCTAACCTTCACCAAGCCTCCACCTCACAATTGTTGGGGGGTAAATTAAAAGCACGGACACTCCTCAAGGTGTATGTCAATGCAGGTGAATATATTAATGTGGGTTCTTCGGCAGTGGGTGTCGGCAGCGGTGACATTCAAATCTTTAATCCTGGGATTGTCACTGGCGCACTTGGACAAGAAACATTGCCAGCAACAGGCTCCTTTCAATGCTCTACTCAGCGGGCATCGATCGCTAACGCTACGATACGCGCCACAGTCGGTGTCATAAACTCTCGTCAAAAGGAGCTAGATGGTCCAGATACAATTACCAATGCCGTGACAGCGGTACGGGGCAATGCCATTTCAACAGGCTATGTTCCTTGTTACTATCAGGCTCCTCAGTCTGGCGTATATGATATTTATTTTGCACCGCCAGTCCCCTCAGATTCAACGGCAGCTAATAACACAACAGGAGAAGTCAGCCTCGCTAGCCCACTCAACTTCACAACAAGCCAGAGTAATACGGTCGCAGCCTGGGATGTGACGGTCCGCAATAGTTTGACTTCGACATTTAACGAAGATTCGCGGTTATTTGTTTACTATGCCTACATGCGACACTCTAATAATAGTCGTTATGCTAATTTCTCCTTGTATCCAGTCACCTTAGATGGCTATCAGTACCAGACGAATTTGAATGGAATGGATCCCAACTCTTGGGCTTCTTTTGGTAATCGTTCTGGATTCTTAGATTCGGATGGTGTGACACCGCTCTACCATGACATCCTTGGAAGTGATGATTCTTTAACAACCATCACGGGTGGAGCTAGCATTCAGTTGCCCCAGTTCCCGATGTTTTTTAATCCTCCTAAGTCAACCATCGTATCTGCCCTAGGAATTCCGACTGCACCAATAAAGCCAGAAATCACGGCCTTTAGCTTTGCTGGATCAGTGGCGAGTAACAATAGTTTGGTCGGGGCGGGGGGAACCTTTACCTTTGCCGCAACGGTCGATCACTCCTATGAAATTGTGATTAGCCGTGATGGGACTGACTTTGACCCAACCAATATTAACAACCGCGTTCTTCGGGGTCTGAAGGCATCGGGAACGAATACCGTGACTTGGAATGGTAAAGATAATAGCGGGATAGATTTTCCAGTAGGGACTAACTATAAATCCAAAATTGTCATTAGAAATGGGGAGTATCACTTCCCAATGGCTGATGTAGAAAATAGCTTGGCGGGTCCATCGATCACGATGCTCAATCCCCCTGGCGGAATTTGTCCTGGTAACAACTGTAGTGCGGCCTTCTATGACGATCGAGGCTATAAGCTGCTGAATGGAACGACGATCGGAACGGTCAATGTGACGCTACCAGGAGGCACTGCGCCCTCTATCAATTACAGTGGTATTTCTGGATTCACCAGTACGGGCAGTCAGCGTGCATTTAGTAACAGTTTCGGCGACAGAAAGGGATTAGATATTTGGACCTATTTCCCAAGTGAAGCGGCCAATTTGGTGCTTAACGTTCTTCCCTTGGCTCCTGATTTAACAATTACAAAGACCCATACAGGAAACTTTTTCGCAGGGCAAGTGGGTGCAGCCTATACGATTACGGTGAAGAACGAGGGAACCTCCTCTACAACGGGAACCGTCTCTGTCGTAGATACCTTGCCCACGGGGTTGACAGCAACAGCGGCGACAGGACCGGGTTGGACTTGTACTCTGAATACGCCATCCGTGGGTAAAGTGACTTGCACAACCACAACCGCATTGGCAGCAGGGAGTAGCTATCCACCGATCGTCTTGACGGTCAATGTCGCGGCCAATGCGCCGAGTAGTGTGATCAATAGTGTGACCACCTCAGTCCCGACGGGCGAACTCAATACGACTAACAATACAGCGACCGATCCAACGACGATTAATCCATTGAGTATTGCTGGAACCGTCTTCAATGATGGAGATGGCAGCAAGCTCAAAAATGGCACTGAAGTCTTTACCAATGCAGGCGGACTCAATGCAATATTGGTCAATAGCAGCAATTTAGTGGTCGCGACCACAACGATCGCCGCTGACGGGACATACAGCTTCAGCAATGTCCCGCCCAATGCAACCTACACCGTCCAAATCACCACAGCCACGGCCACGCTCAATGCTGCGCCCCCTGCAATGACACTTCCAGCTAATTGGGTAAGTACAGGTGAAAATCTCGGAGGGGCGATCGACGGGACAGTAGACAGCCAACAGAGTGTTTCAGTGACGACCACTAGTGTGACCGATCTGAACTTTGGGATTGAGCAATTACCCGATACGACGAATTTAACATCCCCGTCCCAACTCAATCCGGGCGGGACCACAACTGTTCAAGTTCCCAGCTTGAACGGAACTGACCCCGAAGACGGCCCATTGGGAAATGGGAAATCATTCCAAATTGTCACGTTACCGACCAATGGCACATTGACCTATAACGAAACAGCGATCGTCGCCGGACAGACCATTTCGAACTATGACCCAACTCTATTAAAGCTAGATCCTAACAATGGAGCCATCACGGTCACATTTACCTATGCATCTGTAGATGCAGCAGGGAAAGTTGATCCCAGTCCTGCCACCGTCAATATGCCGTTTACGCTGACGGCAGTGGCGAGTCCACCCGAACTGATTCTGCTCAAACGCATCACAAAAATCAATGGATTAACCACGGGCAAGAAAGCTGACGGGACATCGATCGATCTAACCCTAGTCGTACCCCAACCCGATAATCTCGCAACCCTCCGAGATGAATCGGGCGATGCAAGCAATCCTGGCTGGATGATCAACTATCCCAAAGGCGCGATCGATGGTGGCATCATCAAATCTGGAGATCAGATTGAATATGCCATTTACTTTCTCTCCTCAGGTGGTCAACCCGTCACCAATGCCAACTTCTGTGATTGGGTTCCGAAAAACACCGTGTTTGAACCCGATTCCTATGGCGTCGGCAAGGGTATTGAATTGGCGATCGGTTCTATTGTCACCGCCTTAACCAATATCCCAGATTACAATCCGACTGCCATTGCCCCCTTTCTAGCCTCGATCGATCGCGGAATGTTTTTAAGTCCGGGATCGATCGCGCTCACAACCTATCCTGATGGCACGACCTTCAAGTTAAATTGCATGGGTACAGCGGGAACAAACGGTGCTGTTGTCGTCAATCTCGTCAACAACAATCTCGCCGCCCCCAACAACCAGCTTCCCCATAGCACCGGAAGCGCAACTCCTGGCAACTCCTATGGATTTGTGAAGTTTAGGGCCAAAGCGAAATAGGTTCTAAACAAATTCAAATTTAATTTTCAAGGTTCTTCGCCGATCGCTTCTACTTTAAGAGGCGATCGTTTTTTATGGCATTTTTATGGCGTTAAGTCAGGCGTTAATCGCTCGGCTCCCGTCATATTTGTGACATCCATGGTTTTAATCATTCCCACCTCTTGCACAATAGTCAACAGTAAGACTTTGAAAATCAACTCGCACCTAAAAATACCACCATTTAGCGATTGCTAAGTAGTAAGCCATGCATTACAGCTCAAGCAACATCCTTTAGGAAAAGATATTTAGTGGATAGATGTCTCTTAGCACAGGTGCTGTGGGTAAGCTGAATCAGGCAGCATCCATATCAAATCGATCATTTGAATTCTGAATAGGTTGACTGTCTATATCCTGATTTGGGTTGCTCTTGTTTCTCAGTGCTTCATCCCCTCTACCTCTCTCCTATGAAAAGTCACTTTAATCACCATTCTCAATCTGTGCATTCTTATTGGCTGAAGTCTCTCTTCAGTTCAGTCAATCGGACTTCGATCAGATTGGCAGGGACGATCGGATTGTTGGGGACGATCGTTCCTATGTCTCAAGCTCAGGTACCTATTTCTGGATTAGGGAGTTCCTATCAAATGGGAACAACGAGGACGGTCATGACCACAGGGGCATCACCAGCAGGGACATATGCGGGAAGTTCAAATCTACCGCTGACCCTAAACTTCGGAACGACTACGGCAAACGATCGTTACATTCAGACATTTGATACGGGTACAGGGGCAACGCTAAAACGCTATAACTTTGGCGGACTAGTGAGTAGTATTTATATTCGCCGCAACGCAGTGAACTTTCCAGGCACGAATCGTCAACTTGGATTCTTTGAACGATCAAGCCCAACCAATATAATTTCCTCATATTCCGCAGATATGGAGAGCATCTTACGAAGCCAAACGATTAACCGAGGGACAGACAATACCTTCGCGAATCAGGGCAATGCTGCTGGAAACAATAACAATATCGAGCGAATTGATTTCGTTAACACCAGCGGATTAGCTGCACCCACTGATCCGACGCAGATTAATGACATTGGATTTCTGATTTTGGAGCGCGGCGGAAACGATCCAATCAAAGTTGCAGCCATCACCTCGATCGACGGAACGGGAAAACCAACTGGATATGGACCCATTGTGAGCCAGACGTCTTCTCAGTGGGGAGACAGCGGCAGCTCGCTACAATATGCGGTGATGCGGAAAGACAGCACAGATGCAGATTGGCGTCCTTCCGATAGCAATACTCAAAAGATTACTGGAATTTACTTTTCGTTCGGTTCTTTAGGCGTTACAGCCGGACAAACAATCTATGGATACTCTATTATCCCAGCAGATGTGACAGCAACCAGTGGCCCTGGCTTACTCGATTGGCTACAATACCCCACCAGTAGTGGAGATACCGGAGCGACAGGACTTGACCTGATGGCGGGTGGTGGAGTCTTTGTGACCCACACCATTTCAGGGACTGTCTTTAGCGACCCCAATGGGAGTAAAGTCCAAGACCTTCCGGCTGAGGTAGGTCCGACTGCGGGAATTGATACCCTTAAGGCTGTTCTACTGGATTCGGCTGGGAAAGTACTGCAAGTAGTAGCAGTTAACACCAATGGAACCTATAAGTTTTCAGGTGTCGCAACGCCAGCGACAGGTTCGCCCTATACGGTGCTAGTGACAACGACGGCCCCTGCACTGAGCGCGACAACTGTCACTATGACGTTACCCCCAGGATTTGTGAGTACGGGGGAAAACAAGGGCAATCAGCCAGATGCAGCGATCGACACCCGTGTGACGGTCAACGCATCAGATTTTACGACTGTTATCGGTCAACCTCTACTGACGGAAGCAGTTAAGATCAATTTCGGAATTGAGAAAGCACCCATCGCGACGACGACAGCCCCCTCAAGTCAAGCCAATCCTGGGGGCACCACGTCTGTGGCTGTTCCCCCTGTGTTGTTCAATACCTCATCTGACCCTGATGGCACTGTTGATAAATATCGAATTACGACATTTCCGACCAGTGCGACCAGTTTTACAATTACGCAGGGCGGTGTGACCACGACTTACACAAATGCAACCTTCCCCTCCACAGGATTGATCATTTTACCTACGGAACTCAGTACGCTGACCGTCGATCCGATCGATGGTGTCGTAGATGTTTCCATTCCCTTTAAAGCGATCGACAACGCTGGCCAAGAATCGCTTAATACGGCAAATGCAATTTTGAAATTTACAGTTGCATTGCCTTCTGTCTCCGGAACGGTCTTTAATGATGTCAGTGGTAATAAACTGCAAGATGGGACAGAAGCGATCGTTAACGGAACAACGTTAGGACTCAAAGCGGTTCTCGTCAATAGCAGCAATCAAGTCGTCGCGACCACAACGGTCTCATCCACCGGAACCTATAGCTTTACGAATGTGGCGGCTGGAGCTTATACGGTTCTGCTGACGACCAATACTCCGGTCGGGACAACACCCCCTGCGATCGACCTTCCCCCCAATTGGGTCACAACAGGTGAAAACTTGAATGGCACTGTCGAAATCCCCCCTGCGACCCCCGACAGTAAAATTGAAGTTACCGTTGCGGCTGCGAATATCACAAATTTAAACTTCGGAATAGAGCAATTGCCAACCCCGATCGGCGCAACCACAGCGTCGCAAGTCAACCCCACCGGAACAATCTCCGTCAGCGTTCCCACGCAGCTCTTTACAGGCTCGACCGATCCCGACGGTGGAACGGTTGCCAAATATCGCATTACCGCGCTGCCCACGACGGCGACCAGCATTACCGTGACGCAAGGTGGTGTGACAACGACCTATACCAGCGCCAATTTCCCCAGCACAGGACTGGTGATTTTAGCAACAGAGTTAACGACGCTCAAAGTTGATCCGATCGATGGTGCAGTAGATGTCAAACTTCCCTTTACGGCGATCGATAACGCAGGCAAAGAATCGACCGCGACGGCCGATGCGATCGTACCCTTCGGTGTTTCTCTCGTCTCGGTTTCCGGAACGGTCTTTGATGATGGCAACGGAGATAAAATTCAGGGTGGAACAGAAGCGATCGTCGATGGTCAAACATTAGGATTAAAAGCAGTTCTGGTTAGCAACGGTCAAGTGATTGCAACCGCAGCGGTTTCAAATACAGGCACCTACACCTTTAATGGTGTGGCACCGGGTAACTACACCGTCCTAATCACGACCAATACACCCGTCGGAACAACCGTTCCAGCGATCGACCTTCCCAACAATTGGATTACCACAGGTGAAAACCTGGGGGGCACGGTTGAAAATACACCGAATGGCCAACAAGCGATCACGGTTGCCTCTACGTCAATCACAGGTGTGAACTTCGGGATGGAGCAGTTGCCCACCGCGATCGGTGCCACTGCTAACACTCAACCGAATCCCCGAAATGCAGTGAGCGTCGATGTTCCCCCAGCGTTATTCAATACGTCTAAGGATCTCGATGGAACGGTGGATCAATATCGGATTACCAGTTTCCCCAGCAATGTCACCAGCATTACGATTGATGGCATCGTTTATACCCCTGTGGCAGGTCCTGGAACGATCGCATTCCCATCCGGTGGCGTCACAATTCCTGCGGCCAAACTCAATACCATTAAGGTTGATCCAAACGTTGATGGTGCGGTGACGGTCTCGATTCCATTTACGGTGATTGATAACTTCGGGAAGGAATCCCAAAATACGGCCAATGCGATCGTGCCCTTCACCGCAGGCAATACTCCAGAACTGATCCTGCTGAAACGCATCACCAAAATCAATGGCACCCCATTCGGGAAACCGTTGACGGGAAATACACTCATTGACCTGAACCAGATTGTGGCCCAGCCCGACAATCCCGCCACCCCGCGTGATGAATCCGGTGATGCCAGCAATCCTAAATGGCCAGCCAACTATCCGAAGGGAGCGATCGATGCAGGTGCGGTGAAGTCCGGGGATTTGGTGGAATATACGATTTACTTCCTGTCGTCTGGAAGCGATCCAGTGAAGAATGCTAATTTCTGCGACTGGGTTCCTAAAAACACCAGTTTTGTTCCCGATGCCTATGGGTTAGGTCGCGGCATTCAATTGGCGATCGGGTCTATTCTGACCACCTTTACCAATGTTCCCGACGGCGATCGGGGCGTATTTTACAACCCTGGTGCAATCCCACCTGCCACCTATCCCAACAGCACAACCTACAAGCTCAACTGTATGACACCCATGGGTGTTGACGGTGCGGTAGTGGTTAACTTGGTCAATAACAGCCTGACTGCCCCCGAAAACGAACTCACGAATGCCACTGCTGCCGGAACGCCCGGTAACTCCTATGGCTTTGTGCGGTTTGTGAGTAAGGTGAAATAAGTCGGCATCGAGGAGGTTCTACTTTAAAAGAACCTCCTCAATGAATTGGATCGTGGTGTAAAACTCATAATCCACGTTCTTCTTCTTAGCAAAGCCATGGCCTTCATCATTGGCCATCAAATACCAAACCGGAATGCCATTTTGTTGAACGGTTTTGACGATTTGTTCGGCTTCGTTGAGGGGGACGCGGGGATCGTTTTTCCCATGGATGACGAAGAGCGGTTTTGTAATGCGGCTGGCGTTGGTGAGCGGGGAAATGCGGGTGAGGAATTCGCGCATTTTGGGTTCGCGTTCGTCACCATATTCCACCCGGCGCAAATCACGCCTGTAGCCTTCGGTGCGCTCTAGAAAGGAGACAAAGTTAGAAATACCAACAATATCGATCGCACCCCGAATTCGATCGCCATAGGTCACTGCCGCCGCCAAGGACATATAGCCACCGTAGCTACCGCCTGTAACGAGAATCCGATCGCTATCCAAATCCGGTTGTTGCTTAATCCAATCAAGCAATGCGCCAATGTCTTTAACCGAGTCTTCGCGCTTGAAGCCATTGTCTAAGGTTAGGAATGTTTTGCCATAGCCAATGGAGCCACGGACATTGGGGAAGATCATGGCCACCCCCATTTCATTGAGAATGTAATTCCGTCGGCCTAAGAAGTAGGGTCGGGATTGTCCTTCAGGTCCGCCATGAATGTCAATCATGACTGGGCGTTTGCCGGGGAATTTACCTGCGATCGGACGGTACAGCAAGCCTGAAATCGTGAGTTTATCAAAACTCGGCCATTTAATCAGTTCGGCATTGCTAAACCGATCGGTCGCCAAACCGCCCGTTTCACTTGCGGTCCAGCGGGTCAGCGCTTGGGTTTTCAGGGCGATGGAATAGACATCGGCGGTTTGGGTGGCGCTTAGGAAGGTGAATCCGAGTTCGGGATTATTGGCATCATCTTTGCGCCAATTCACGCCGAGAATGACGCCTGTGGGCAGTTTGGGTAGTTTGATCTCCTGACGAGTTTTACTATCCAAAACCCGCAATACGCCGACTCCTGCTTCATTCGTGACGATCGCCAGATATTTACCATCGGGGGATTGATCCACATCTTCCACATCCCAGGGAATGTCACTGGTTACGTAACTAATTTGATTGCTTTTGAGATCAACGTAGGATAGCCGTGAGAATTCCGAATCCCGATCGCTCACCCAATAAATGCCGTTTCCATCTTTGCTATAAAAAGCACTGCTATAGGCAATCTTTGGAGCGTCTTTTATGGGTTCAGGGGTGACGCGAGTTTTGTTGCCTGTTGCAATGTCAATGCGCCAAAGATTGCTTTCATTAGCGGATAGGTATTCGATCGCGAGAAGGCTACGATCGTCCGGTGCCCAATCCAGCACAGACCATCCCCCACCCAGGTTTTGAGCAATGAGCCGATCGTTGCCAGGGCGATCGGGATCCATGATATAGAAATCATTATCTTTCCCGGTTCGTCGGGTGGAACTGTAGGCAACGCGATTGGTTTTATTAGCCCAGACACCGAGACTGTTGCGGGATTTTCCGTCGGTTAGCAGCGTTGTCGTTCCGGTTGCTAAATCATAGCGATAGGTTTGATTAAATTCATTGCCGCCGATGTCTTTACTGAAAAGAAAGTATTTGCCCCCGATCGGGGCATAACTACCACTACCGACCCGTTCTGGGAAAAAGGTCAATTGTTTCCGCATCCCCAAGGGCATCGTCACCTGATGCACCTGAGCCACATCGCCAAAGCGTGTCGAAATCAGCATTTCCCGTTTGGTCGGATGCCAACTGTTGAGGCTAGCCGATCGGAAGTTGGTGTAGCGGTTGACGCGATCGACTAGGCTCTGGGGGACGCTGGGAATCCCTTGAATGGTTAGGTTTTCGCCAGGAGCGAAGATGGGTTCAGCGGCAAAGGCTGAATGGGAAATGCTAAGAGCTAACGTTGCGATTGCGAGGGACTTGATCAACATGATGTCGGGCATTCATTAGTGGGATTGAGCTTGGAATTCGGTGACGCGATCGATCGAGACACCAGAAATACTTGAGACTTGTTCGATAGACATGCCCGATCGTAATAAATTAACGACAATCTGCTGAACCTGCTGCTCTGCTTGTCGAACTCGCTCTTGCGCCTGTTGCTTTTCAGCTTCTAGCTCAACGGATGTAAGAAATTTCTGACCGTCGGGACGATAGAGTTCGAGTTCGCCTTGATTCAGCTCAAATCGAATCTGCATTCTGGGGCTGATCCAGCCTTCCATTTCTGGAATCGCTACGAGCCGATCGTTCTGCCGAATCCATCCTTTCAGACGAAATCGGTCTGGATCGTAACTATAATATTCTTCTACACCGTGGGTTTCATAAAAGACCCGTTTCTCTTCCATTTCCGGTGCAAAGTTGCTAGGAGACAGAATTTCAAAGGCGATTTGGGGTGCAATGCCACCTTCTTTCCATTGTTGATACGAACCCCGATCGCCCTTGGGTCTGCCGAATACGATCATGATATCGGGGGCAAGACGAGTTTTGTTGTCCCCTTCGATCGGATACCACAACAGATCACCCGCAATGAATACATTCATGTCAGTTGCGTAGAAAATCTCGAAGTTCTCTTTAATCAGAACAATAAATCGAAACTGTCTCGTATTGTCAGACATGGGATTACCGTCGCAGTCGGGATATTCAATTTCAATCTCTGGTGGGGTGATGAGCGGCATCGTTTCCTCCGATCGAAGAACTGTTTAATTTTACTAAATCTGAGGACTATAAATCTTGGAATTCGGTGACTCGATCGACTGAAATACCCGATATGGCAGCAACCTGTTCGATAGACATGCCCGATCGCAATAAGTTAACGACAATCTGCCGGACTTGCTGTTCCGCCTGCTGTGTTTTTGCTTCTAGTTCGACGGATGTGAGAAATTTCTGACCGTCGGGACGATAGAGTTCCAGATCACCTTGATTCAGTTCAAATCGAATCTGCATTCTGGGACTGATCCAGCCTTCCATTTCTGGAATCGCTACGAGCCGATCGTTCTGCCGAATCCATCCTTTCAGACGAAATCGGTCTGGATCATAACTGTAATATTCTTCTACACCATGGGTTTCATAGAAGACCCGTTTCTCTTCCATTTCGGGTGCGAAGTTACTGGGAGATAAAATTTCAAAGGCGATTTGGGGTGCAATGTTGCCTTCTTTCCATTGTTGATAGGAACCCCGATCGCCCTTAGGTCTACCAAATACAACCATAATGTCGGGAGCAAGACGGGTTCTATTATCACCCTCGATCGGATACCAGAGCAGATCACCCGCTATGAATACATCCATGCAAGCTGCGTAGAAAATTTCGAGGTTCTCTTTAATCAGAACAATAAACCGAAACTGTCTCGTATTGTCAGACATGGGATTACCATCGCAGTCGGGATATTCAATTTCAATCTCTGGTGGGGTGATGAGCGGCATCGTTTCCTCCGATCGAAGAACTGTCTAAATTATATCGTTTGTTGAGATCGGTGCATAATGATGAAAATCGTCTTTGATCAATGCTTGTGTTCCTATGACTCAACTCACTGAAGCTCTTCCACAGGATTTGCGTAATCGCTCCTTTCGCGCCCTGGACTGTGAAGGTTGGGATTTTTCGGGTCGGGATATTCGAGGCTGTGATTTTAGGGCAGCTAATCTCAGGAACGCAAACTTTAGCAAGGCGATCGCAGGCCGATCGATGAAGCAAAAGATTCAGAATGGATTCATGGCGATCGTATTAATGATTGCTGCGATCGGGATATTTTTAGGGTCGTTTGCGTTTGTATTTGCGTTTGTATTTGCCATTGTCGGTGCAGGAGTAGGGATGATTCAATTTTTAGGCGTGAAGATTGATGCTTTTTTAATTGCCAGTGTCATTTCGTTTTTAATTGCAATTTTCGATTCAGTCATATTTGTTTTAGTCGGTGCATTGATCCTGTCATCTGTCTTCGAGATTCGGTTAACGGATATCGGCCGAGGGTTTCAGGATGACCTTGGCACTGATTTTCGGGGTGCGGATCTGACGGACAGCAATTTTAGTGAGGTGATTCTCAAGCATTGTCAGTTTACGAATGAGCCTCGCTATTAAACGACTTCAAGGATTGGTATTAAACCAACTCTGACAACAAATGCAACATATCCTGGCGAACCGCCCCCCAGCCCCCAATTCTGGGGGAGCCAGAGCTATCGGCAAAATCAATTCTTCTTCTGCATAATGAACAGCCCTGACTGGATATAGGTTTGGCATCACCCGTCAGGAGCCTCTCTGATCATGCAAGCCATTACTCGTACGCTGTTACTCAACGCAACTTTTATCGCCGCCCTCGCCACCGTCACTGAACTGTTCTTCCCCAAAAATGCCGACGCCCGCACGCCCATCGCGATCTTGAACATTAGCTTTCCTGGCAACGAAAACAACAACGCCGATCGCCCTGCCCGATTTGTCGTCCCCGATCGCGACACCAGCGTCTCCGCCGACGGGGGCAACCTCACCCGCCACGAAGTCCACCTGTCAAAACTCGTCGAACTGACCCACAGTTACTGGTGCCCAAACCGCCCGAGTAGTCATGGACTTTACTTCGATTACAGCGCCAACAACGGCAAGGAATTTCGCGGACGGTTTTACATCACCTGCCAATTTGCCCAGGAAACCGTCGATCGCTATGGACTCGGCAAACCTGAACGCACGGAATTCACCGATCGTCGTCGAGGCTACAGCCTGATGATTCCGACCCTCGCCCCCAGCGATATCCCTGCATTTAAAAACCGGATTGCTGATCTAAAGCCTGCCTGCATCGGAACAATCTGTCCCGGCGATCGGATTTCGCCCAACTAGAAATATCGCATTTCATCCATGGCTTTCACAAAATTTCCACAATTTTCCGGTTCGGACCGCCCAAGAGAAACTAAGATTGGAGCATTACGTTTCAATGACTTTTCCGGTTCTACGTCACCATGGAAAAAATTGTCATTCTCTGTGTCGATGATGAACCTAATGTTCTTAGCAGTCTCAAGATTGATCTCAGACGATCGCTTGGGCCATCTTACCTCGTGGAAACCGCTGAAAGCGGTCAAGAGACGCTGTCACTTTTGACGGAGCTTTTGGAGGAGGGCTATGAGGTTGCGGTGGTGATTGTGGATTACATCATGCCGGGGATGAAAGGCGATGAACTGCTTAAACATGTTCATAGCAAAGTTCCTAATGCCATCAACATTATGCTGAGCGGTCAAGCAGATATTGACGCCGTGGCGCGATCTATTGAACATGCCAAACTCTATCGCTTCATGGCCAAACCCTGGCGATCGGAAGATCTGACGCTCACGACCCAAAAAGCCCTGCAATCCTACGAAGCCGATCGTGCCCTCAAGTTGAAAACAGAGGAAATTCAATCTCTCAACGACGAACTCAAACGGATTAATCAAAGCCTTGAGCATACCGTCAACGAACGGACGCTTCAACTTCAGGCCACCGTCAAAGAACTGCAAATCCTCAGTCAACTCAAGGATGACTTTCTCCATGTGGTCTCCCATGACCTGCGTACACCCGTGGCGGGAATGCTGATGATCCTGCGACGACTACAAAATAAGGTTCCGTCCGATCCCACCAATCAACCTCTTTCGGTCTCCCTGACGCGGGAATTACTCGACAGTCTAGTCCAAGGCAGTGAACGACAGCTCAAGCTACTTGAAACGCTGGTCGAAGCCCATTTCAGTGAAATTCATGGGATTCCGATCGCCACAGAACTGGTGGATTTTGGACATTACATGCAGCAAATTGCGACGGATCTGGAAAGTTGGCTTCAGGATCAGCGGGCCAGTATCAATGTCGTCTGTAGCCCAGACTTGCCGTTGATTCCGATCGATCCCCTGCAAATCCGCCGCATCTACGAAAACATCATCTCCAACGCCTGCAAGCACAATCGCCCCGGTATTCAAATCACGCTCACCGCTAGCCAACGGGACAGTCAGCTCTATTGCACCATTCAAGATAACGGGGTTGGGATGCCCATAGAGGACTGCCATAGTCTCTTTGAACGGTATGCCCGAGGCGGGGCCAGGGCACAGCGATCGGTGGGTCTGGGCTTGGGCCTATTTCTATGTCGCCAAATTATTCAAGAGCATGGCGGTGAAATTAATGCAGAAAGTTCCCCCGGTGAAGGGCTAACCATTTGGTTTACGCTCCCCATGAACTAGGCCCTATTAAGTTAAGATATGCTAAGTACTGTCAAGAATCATGATGAACATCACCTGGTTAATCCTCCTAGGCGAAAGTTCCCCCGGTGAAGGGCTAACCATTTGGTTTACGCTCCCCATGAACTAGGCCCTATTAAGTTAAGATATGCTAAGTACTGTCAAGAATCATGATGAACATCACCTGGTTAATCCTCCTAGGCGTTGCGGGCCTAGCTGCTCTTTATCTGCTCAGCCCTCGCCGCTATCAGTCGGGAGAGTCGGTGGCAACGGCCTACGATGAATGGACGGAAGACGGCATTTTGGAGTTTTATTGGGGGGAGCATATTCATTTAGGCCATTATGGTGCGCCACCAAAACGGAAGGATTTTCTAGCGGCGAAGGCTGATTTTGTCCATGAGATGGTGAAGTGGGGTGGTTTGGACCAGCTTCCTAAGGGAACGACGGTGCTGGATGTGGGCTGTGGCATCGGCGGAAGTAGCCGGATTTTGGCGCGGGATTATCAGTTTCAGGTGACGGGGATTACGATTAGTCCGGGTCAGGTGCAACGGGCGACGGAGTTGACCCCTGAGGGCGTGAGCGCAAGGTTTCAACGGGACGATGCGATGAATTTGTCCTTTGCGGACGGCAGTTTTGATGTGGTGTGGTGTATTGAGGCGGGTCCTCACATGCCGGATAAGGCGGGGTTTGCGAAGGAATTGATGCGGGTGTTGAAACCCGGTGGCGTGCTGGTGGTGGCGGATTGGAATCAGCGAGATGCGCGGAAGAAGCCGCTGGTGCTGTGGGAGCGCTGGGTGATGAAGCAGCTTCTGGACCAGTGGGCGCATCCGGAGTTTGCCAGTATTGAGGGCTTTGCGGAGTTGATTGAGGCGACGGGATTGGCTCAGGAGCAGTCTGTGACCACCGCAGATTGGACTCAGGAAACGCTGCCGTCGTGGTTGGATTCAATTTGGCAGGGGATTGTGCGTCCGGCGGGATTGATTAAGTTTGGGTTGCCGGGTTTTGTCAAATCGCTGAGAGAAGTGCCGACGCTGATTTTGATGCGGATTGCTTTTGGTCAGGGGTTATGTCGATTTGGGATGTTCCGATCGGTCCGTCAGGGTTAAGCCCTCGATCGGGTGATCCTCTAGTCCCGATCCCCCTAACCCCCTTAAAAAGGGGGGACCGGAGATGTAATTTCTTAAAGTCCCCCTTTTTAAGGGGGATTTAGGGGGATCGGGGTTTTAAGGGGAACTCGATCTATTCTTCCATCCCAAAGACTTCATCAAACACCTGGCTGACCTTGCTTCCAGTGTCGATCGACGACATGGGATCCTTTCTCAACCGATGACGTAAACACAGGGTTGCAACCCGGCGAATGTCGTCAACGGTGACTTCGGTGCGGTTCTCATAGGCCGCGAGCGCTTTAGCGGCGCGGTTGGTCACGATGTCTCCGCGCAATCCGTCTACGTCCAGCGTTGAACAGACTTGGGAGATTTTGACGCGGTACTCGTGATCGAGTTTGACGCTCTTGAGCCGCTCTTGGGCTTGCACGATTTTTTCCTGGAGACCGTCTTGCTGCGGTTGGAACTGCGTCAAGAAGGTGGGCGGGTTGGAATCAAATTCGGTGCGTTGTTCGACGATTTGGACGCGCAGTTCGGGGTCTTTGACCGTGCGAATTTCGGCGTGCATTCCGAAGCGATCGAGCAGTTGAGGCCGCAGTTCGCCTTCTTCCGGGTTGCCGGACCCCACGAGGACAAAGCGGGCCGGATGGCGAATGGAGATGCCTTCGCGTTCCACGGTGTTCCAGCCGGATGCAGCGGAGTCAAGCAAAACGTCCACGAGGTGATCGTCCAGCAGGTTGACTTCATCCACGTACAAAATGCCACGATTGGCTTTGGCCAGCAGTCCGGGTTCAAAGGCTTTCACCCCTTCAGAGAGGGCTTTTTCGATGTCGATCGTGCCGCAGACGCGATCTTCCGTTGCGCCGAGGGGAAGGTCCACCATTTGGACCTTTTTCTTCGCGGTCGTCACGGTTTTACCCTGTTCGATGAAGAGCCGAACCTCATCGCCCATGATTTCGGGGTCCGTGGGATGGCTGTTGAAGGGGTCATCTGCGACGACGTCAATTTCAGGCAGCAAATCCGCAAGGGCACGAATGGTGGTGGATTTTCCGGTGCCACGATCGCCCATGATCATCACGCCACCGATTTTGGGGTCGATGATGTTGAGGATCAATGCCAGTTTCATTTCCTCCTGACCGACGATGGCAGTAAACGGAAACACCGCGCGGCGGCGCAGTTGGGTAGGAGCATCAGGAGTCATTACCACAGGATTTTCTCTTGTCTTAATAAAATTAAAGTTTTTCGGTTGAATGTAACCTTTTCTCAATTCATTGTCGCATATGACCGTTCGCGTTCACGGACGATCGCCCTGACGAACCGCCCCCCGGCCCCCAATTCTGGGGGAGCCGGACTAAAGAGTAGATTCATGTCCCCCCAGAATTGGGGGTTAGGGGGCCATCCGCCAGGATCTATAAGAAGTACTAACAAATCCTAAGCATTCAGCTTTTCAGCCACCAACTGATTGGCCAGCTTCGGATCGGCCTTGCCCCCCGTCTTCTTCAGCACTTGGCCCACAAAGAACCCAAGCATTTTGGTCTTGCCGTTCTTGTACTGTTCGAGTTCGTTCGGGAAGGCCGCGATCACCTCATCGATCGCCGCCGCAATCACCCCTGGATCAGAGATCTGCAACAAGCCTTTTTTCTCAACGATCGCCTTGGCCGACCCGCCGTTTTCCAACAAATCCGGCAGGATATCTTTCGCAATCTTGTTGCTAATCGTGCCGCCTTCAATCAGATTGACCAATTCCGCGAGTTCCACAGGTTTGATCTTCAGGTCGGTGATGCCCATTCCGGTGTTGGCATTCAGATAAGCGCTGATGTCACCCATAATCCAGTTAGAGGACTGCTTGGCGGGGGCACCTGCAGCGATCGTCTGTTCAAAATATTCGGCAATGCTCCGATCGTCCGTCAACACTTTGGTGTCGTAAGGAGACAGACCCAAATCATCTTGGTAACGGTGACGCTTTTGAATCGGGAGTTCCGGCAATTCGCCTTTCCAGCCATCGCGGCGCGCATCAGACACCTCGATCGGCCCGAGATCCGGCTCTGGGAAATAGCGATAGTCGCTGGATCCTTCCTTGACCCGCATCGATCGGGTCAACTGCGCCCCTTCATCCCACAGACGAGTCTCTTGAATGATTTTGCCGCCCGCTTCGATTTCGGTGATTTGCCGATCGATTTCATAGTCGATCGCCCGGTGGATGGCATTGAACGAGTTCATGTTTTTGATTTCCACCTTGGTCCCGAATTGCTCAGTCCCCACAGGTCTCACGGAAATGTTGACATCACACCGCAGCGATCCCTCCTGCATGTTGCCATCACAAACGCCCAGATACCGTACAATCCGGCGAATCTCTTGGGCATATTCAGCCGCTTCTTGACCTGTGCGAATGTCCGGTTCAGACACGATTTCAATCAGCGGAACCCCAGCTCGGTTGTAGTCCACCAGAGAATAGGACGATCCCGCCAGTTGGTCGCTGCCCGCATGGACCAGTTTGCCTGCATCTTCTTCCATGTGCAGACGGGTCACGCCGATCTTCTTGCGGCGGGAGGTGCCGGATTTTTTGTCATAGATTTCGACTTCGACCCAGCCATGTTCAGCGATCGGCAGGTCGAACTGCGAGATTTGGTAGTTCTTGGGCAAATCTGGATAGAAATATTGCTTACGATCGAACTTACTGTAGGGGGCGATCGCGCAATTCAGAGCCAGTCCAGCCTTCACCGCATATTCCAACACCTTCTCATTCAGGACCGGAAGTACCCCGGGTAGCCCCATACAGATGGGATCGATGTGGGTATTCGGCTGCGCCCCAAATAACGTCGAACTGTCGGAGAAAATTTTAGTGTTAGTGCTGAGTTGACAGTGGGTTTCCAGGCCAATCACGGCCTCATACTGAGTGGTGGATTTAGTAGGGGTCGCAGCCGTCATAATGGTTCTATACCGTATTGCATTCTGAAGTTCTGACGTTGGCTATTGTAGCGCGTGGGGCGAACCACTATGACGGGGAGTTGCAGGGTTCTCGATTCAGTTGCTGTTCAGCTTCTAGGGCTTGCGATCGTAACTTCCCCGGACAAATAGGGAAAACTTTGAATAGCTAAATAAACATCTCTCTGGCCATATCTCTGGCCACTTTGCAAGGTCTGCTTAACCTGTTCTTAAGGTAAACGCAGCAAGCTGTAGCCTCTATGTCACAATTACAACATCTTCTCGCCATGATCTCAGCCTAGACTATACAAATAAGATCTACAGGAGTATTTTCTAGCTCTTGCTTACGCGCCTAATCTACCTCGTCCTCACCTCCGTCACTCACTAAAACTCACTAAGCCCTGTTAATCATGACTCCGACGCCCGCCGAATTTGAGAATAGCGACCTTGAGATGGGTGGAACCACGCCTCTCAGTCCAGCCCTCAAAGCCCCTATGGGCCTGTCGGTTGAGAATTCGCAACAGGACGATATGCCGACGATCGTTCTACCGATGCAGCTTTCGAGTCTAGAGGAAGCGGCTCGAACGGATGTGGGACAGCAGCGAGACCATAACGAAGATTTTTTTAGTCTCTCGACTCAACTCAGCAAGTCAGAACGGCCTTCAGGACGAGTGGTGCAAGGTCGAGGCGTCTATATTCTCTGTGACGGGATGGGCGGTCATGCAGGCGGAGAAGTGGCCAGCCAATTGGCCGTTGAAACATTACAAAACTTTTTCCAGGACTATTGGAGCCATCAAGAGGCGGCACATTCCAGCCAGTTTGGCACGCCCTGGAATGCGTTAGCCCTGCAGCTTCCCCCCAGCACCACTATTCGTAAAGGCATCCAACTGGCCAATCAAGCCATTTTCGATCGCAACCAAGAGGACTCCCGCATGGGCCATGGCCGCATGGGGACGACGCTCGTTGCGGTGATCCTCTGCGGAACGGCAGTGGCGATCGCCCATGTCGGCGACAGTCGCGTCTATCGCTACACCCGCAAGCGCGGTCTAGAACAGCTCACCGTGGATCACGAAGTCGGACAGCGGGAGATTCAGCGCGGAACCGACCCAGACGTGGCCTACGCCCGCCCTGATGCCTACCAGCTTACGCAGGCGCTGGGACCCCGTGATGAGAGCTATGTCGAGCCAGATGTACAGTTTTTAGAACTGGCAGAAGATACCTTGATCTTGCTGGCTTCTGACGGTCTGACGGACAATGACCTGCTGGAAAATCACTGGCAAAGCCATCTAGATCCGATGATGAGTTCTCAAATGAGCCTAGAACAGGGCGTTCGGCAGTTGGTGGATTTGGCCAATGAGGTGAATGGTCATGACAATATCACCGCGATCGCAGTCCGGGCCAAGGTTCGGCCTAATCTGGATCAGCTTCGTTAAGGAAAAGGCTAAGGACAAGCGGAATGCAGACTTTGAGTGCATTGAACTTATTAGAAACCTTAGAAACCGATCGAACCGTCATGCGGCCTTTTCAGGACGAGGATTTGATCGACCTTTGCGCGATTTTGGGCGATCCCCTCGTGATGCGCCATACCGCCACCGGAAAACCCAAAACGCCCGCTCTCACCGCTAGCTATCTCTACAGTCAGCAGGACCATCAAGAGATCCACGGATTTAGTCTGTGGGCTGTTTTTCGTCGATCGGACGATCGGTTGATCGGGCAATGTGGCCTAGCCCGACTCCGGACCACGGGCGAAACTACGCTGGGTTATACCTTGGCTCAGGATTGCTGGGGAAATGGCTATGCAACTGAAACGACGATCGCCTGGTTGCACCATGGCTTTGGACAGTTAAAACTCGATCGAATTCTGGCGGCGGTCAAACCGGATAATGTCGCATCCCTGCGGGTTTTGGACAAATTGGGCATGAGCTTCGATCGGACTGATACCTTTTACGGCTGTCCCTGTTCCTACTACGCCATCGATCGAGACCAATGGAACGCTTCTAAGATCGGGTCTGCCCGTTGAATCGTGATCCAATCTGCAATCAATTCTCCCGTAATCGGCGTCAACAAAATACCATTGCGGCCATGCCCCGTGGCATAGGTCAGATTTTTGTAGCCACTCTCTCCCAAAATCGGCCATTCATCCGGCGTCACAGGCCGATACCCCATCCAAAACTCTTCGATCGGCCAATGGGCAATCTCGGGCACTAACCGCGTCGCCCCCTGTAAAAGCTGCATCATGCCCGACGGTGTATTTCCCGGCAAAAAGCCCACATCCTCACTCGTCGCCCCGATCACCAGCCGACCATCCCGGCGGGGAACCAGATAAATCTCCGCACCGAAGAGGACGATTTTGATCGGGAGGTCTTCGGGGGTAGCGCCTGTCGGCATTCGCACCGATAGCAGTTGTCCTTTGCGGGGCTTCACTGGAATCGGTAAGAGAGCTTGTGACCAGGCACCTGTGGCAAGAACATAGTGCTGAGCTTGCAGATCGCCTAGGGACGTTTTTAACCCGGTGATCCGATCGCCCGATCGCTCAAATTCCGTCACTGTTGAAGTCTGAATCTCAATGCCTTGCGCCACCACCGCCGCCTGAAGCGCCCGGTAAAGCAGCCGATTGTCCACCTGAGCATCCTGAGGAAACCACCATCCGCCCTGCACCGCGTCACTGAGATGGGGTTGGATCTGGTGAATCCGATCCCGATCGGCCCATTCGTCCGGCAGATGACCAAAGCCTTGAATCGCCGACTCTTTCGACTGCAAAGCGGGCGCGAGGATGCCTGAAGCCCAATAGCCCGCACTCTGACCTGCGATCGTCTCTAGTTTTTCAATCCAACTGGGATAGAGATCTCGGCTGCGCAGACACAAATCCAACATTTTTCCAGGGGGCAAGGCTTCCGCTTGCGGCGCTAACATCCCCGCTGCAGCCCAGGAGGCTCCTTCTTGGAGACTTCGACTAAGCACTCGCACCTTGCAGCCCCGATCGTGCAATGCCAGCGCGATCGACAATCCCATCACCCCGCCACCCACCACTAAAACTGTCTCAGCCACCGTCTCAGCAAGCATCACCACAGCCAATCACCCAATCGCAGCATTTTCGCGATTCCAAAAACAAAAGCAGCCCTTTGCAGGACTGCCTTCGATCGTATCATTGTCAGGTTTGGAACCCTAAATCAATCCAGCTACCAACCTGCAGAAACAGGCGCGGCAGCGGCCGGAGCGGACTGAGAAGCCGCTGGCGCTGGCGCGGCTGGAGCCGTTTGAGGAACGGCTTTATCCGGCTGGGGCGTCGCAGAACGCGGATCTTTCTCGACTTCTGTTTTGGTTGGACTCGCAGAATTCGGTACAGCCTTAACAGTTGTATTTTTTGCATCAAAGCTAGACGCTTGATTCTTCACTGGCGCAGCCGTTCCTGCCGGGGGATTCGCCGTCAAGCTATTGGTCGTCGTTCCCTGAGAACTATTGATTTGGTTACTGCCAAACCAACCGGGGCGAATGCCCACGATCGTCGCCAGCCAACCAAGGGAGATTAGCACTAGCAATCCCCCAAACACTCTGCCAAAAATATTCATAAGACTTTGTTTCAGATCAATGAGTTAGTCACAAAAACTTTGCTTTGCTTTCTCTATTGTATGTAGCACGCCTCAAATTAGTGACACAAATTTTGTCTATTCTGCATAGAGAATTCAAGAAGTAGGCTATGATGGCAAACTGAAATGGATCCTGAAAGCGTTATTTAAGCCCTTCAGAATGCTTACAAATCTTTATTTGATTGACCGTTTAAACCCATCCACCTCATAAATTAAGCTTCACCGTATGCTGCTACAAGTTGCTCATCCAATGGAAAAACTTCAGCGTCAAGTGCGATCCTTGGTAGACAAAAAACTGATTCGCTCCACCGACAGCCTCTGGAAAATTGCCCTTCTCTATGGAGATGAGTGGGCCTATTGGAAAAAGGAACTGATTTCGTTTGAATTTACGATGCAGGATCCCGTCAGCTATCTTCTCGCCGTGGAAAGCTGGGAAGAAGAAGAGTAAAGAAACCTGGCAATTCACAACGTGCCGCAGCGGTCTTCAAACGATCGACGTATGATCAATGCTCAGACCATCCGATCGACGCATTATCGACGTATTGAGGCATGACCATGCAAACCCAACTTCCTCGTCCCCTGATCTCTATGCAATCCCTAGAGAACGCCCTGTCATTGGGTGATCCGTTGATCATTGGTGGACGCAGCTTTCGATCGCGCCTCATGACCGGAAGTGGAAAATACCGAAACTTTGAGGAAATGCGCGCGGCGATCGCCGCCAGTGAATGCGACATTATCACCGTCGCAGTTCGTCGCGTTCAGACCAACGCGCCCGGTCACGAGGGACTCGCCGCCGCGATCGACTGGACCAAGGTGTGGATGCTTCCCAATACCGCCGGATGCCAGACCGCCGAAGAGGCCATCCGGGTGGCCCGTCTAGGCCGCGAACTGGCAAAACTGGTGGGGCAAGAGGACAATAATTTTGTCAAACTCGAAGTGATCCCCGAGGGGAAATATTTGCTTCCTGATCCGATCGGCACCCTGGAAGCCGCTGAAAAGCTGGTCAAGGAAGGCTTTATTGTCTTGCCCTATATCAATGCCGATCCGCTCTTGGCGAAACGGTTAGAGGAGGTCGGTTGTGCCACAGTCATGCCCCTGGGTTCTCCCATTGGCTCTGGACAAGGGATTCGCAACCTTTCTAACATTCAAATCATCATCGAAAACGCCAAAGTCCCCGTCGTCGTCGATGCCGGAATTGGCACACCCAGCGAGGCGGCTCAAGCCATGGAACTCGGGGCCGATGCTCTGCTGATCAACACCGCGATCGCCCAAGCCCAAAACCCCGAAATGATGGGTCGAGCCATGAATCTCGCCGCCCAAGCAGGTCGTCTAGCTTATCAAGCGGGCCGAATTCCCATTCGATCGATCGCTAGCCCCAGTTCCCCCACCACCGGAACCATCAGCTAAGCCCTCGTTTCAACCCATCCTGGATTCAATGACGAGAACCATTGCAAGAAGCATTGCAAAGAACATTGCAAACTGTAACGATCGCATTGCGATTAGTTACAGTGCTGTGAAGTTACCACTCAGGCTTTGTTACAGTTATTCTCAATATTGATATTTTGAGGAGTAATTCATGCCCTACGTAAAGGATGATGATGGACGCTTGAACAACTTCGCTCGTGAACCCAAGATGTATGAAGCCGAGCCGATGGACGAAGGGCAAAAACGCACTTATCTGATGATTGGCAGCGTGGGTGGAGTTTTAGTCGTGGGATTGATTGCATTAGCTTCTGTGATCTCTTAGGCAATGTTGCTGTCAAATAGCGTTGTCAGATAGAGCTGTCAGATAGAAAGGTGATTTGTATTTTTTAGGCCGTCAAAGCCAGTTCTCAAATTGAATCTATTCGTCCAAAACGGTACCGTTACAAAACGCTACCGTTTTTGCATTTTTAGACGTGTTTTTAGATGTTCGGGGCGTTTTTTTTCTGGAATAACCTCTGAATTTGTCTTGAATAAGAAAAATATTTCTTCCTGAAACCCACTCTCCAAGATTGTATGGACAGATATCACGATCGCGTCCCGGTCTTCAGATCGGTCTTGGACTTGAGCGACGGCCTAGATCTTGGGTTATTCTTTGGGTTATTCTAATGTTACTGACTAAACACAGACCTGCATCCACCGCCCACTCTAGCCCTTTTGTGACCGACTCACTGCAAAGCTTTTCGCCGTCTAATCGCCAGACCTATCTTCGCCTCAGACTTGCGTTGGGAATTCGTTTGCGGCGGCAAGTGTTTCTCTCCGTTTGTGATGATCTGCCCCTGAGAAACCAGTTGACCCAGTGGCTCGTCAACGACCTGGCCCGATCGGAGCTTCCAGAACTTCAAACCCCGCCCGTCGAAGCCACAGGCGAAATTCCAGATAGCCCTCCCAGACCTGGCCTTAGGCTCGTTACCCTGACCCTTCGTCCCGAGCAGCCGGATCTGCAAAAACAAATCGCTGAATGGCTGTCCCACCGTCGAGGCCGGATCGATCGATCGCAAATCGCCTTCCAAATCGTCGGCATTGATGCCCTCACAGGTCAAAGTGCCGCCACTCAACGGCAGTTTCTCAACTCCCTACGCGCCCTCGGACGTCACTACGCCCAATGGGATCTCAACCTCGTCCTCTGGGTGACAAAGCCCTGGTTTCACGCCATTCGTCAATCGGCCCCTGAATTTTGGCGCTGGTATACCGGAATCTTTGACTTCTCCGGTCAGCCCCAAATCGCTGAGGCTCCCGTTTCCACACCCCAAACATCCCTCACCCCAACACCCCAACAAATCCCCTTCATCACCCAATGGCTCAGCGTCCCCAGCGACTCCGCCCTGAGCGAAAGCGTTCACAATCTCGCACTCCTGCATCAACAGTCCGCTGACGATGCCCAGCTTGCGGATGCCTACCGCGACCTCGGCAATCGCTACCGCGATCAACC
>JAAFJU010000160.1 GCA_013298165.1 Synechococcales cyanobacterium bin31.maxbin.ball.101
GATTTTGGCGATCGCTTGGAAAATACCAGGAGGTTCTGGATCTAGTCGAATATCAATATCCACTGTAGAACTCCGCCATCCGATCAGTAATGCACTAGCTCCCCCTGTGAAGTATATACGACCTGTCCCAGAGGCTTCTCTACCCAAGACTTTCATCAGTTGTTCAATCTTCTGAGGATCAACATTTGATCGCATAGCTTTATATCAGTGGAAGTTAGTTTTTTAGTTTACCATTCTCGCTATTCACTAGCAGATCAAATCAAAATGCTGGAAGTCGCTAGGACTTAGCAAATCGACGAATATGTTGAGACAACTCGTCAAAAAACAAATCATGGGCGTAGGGTGTCAGGTGTTGATAATCACTGTACAAGACCTTGTCTCTATCACGAACCGGACGTTCCCCTGAAGCCTTGCAAAGAGAGGAGGACAATGAGAAAAAAGAGGCTCCATCAATTCCATTTATGAATGCTTTAAGGTGAAGATCATTCTTGTGGAAATAGGACGTATCTTTATTGTCTGATGGCAAAACCAAGTTAGAAGACGACGCATGATTGAACCACTGTGGAATAATCGAAGCGAGATGTTGGGTCGTCAAGGTTGGGTTTGCCCCGATAACAACAAGTTTTACGCCCTTGCTTCTGACCCGATCGATCACACTCTGCAATGCTTGATCATAGGCATCAACTGGCGCAAGTTTTTCATTGCTCTCATGGATCAGGTATTCGCTTTGAGTCAAATACAACCGGATGACTAAGATATCGTCTTTATTTAGATGGGCGATTAGTTCATTGATGAGTAACGCTTCATCGACTCTCGAACATTTCTCAGCCGCTCTCGACTTCATTTCAGAATACTTTAGAGGGTATGGACATCCATATCCATAAATCATCCTAAAGTCATAGCCTATCTCTGAGGAAATAATGGATAAATGTCGTGCTGACACCTCAGCAAAACTATCTCCCACAAGGACTAACTTGTTCTTGTTCTGACCTTGTGTCGTATTGCTAATACAGTTCTGAATAAACGTCTGATCTATAACGGGTTGCGATCGGTATTCCTGACCTGAAAGAAGGTGCGGCGTCATATTGCATTTGTAAATCAACGGGTTTGCCGCTTCTACAATGCTGGATTGACGAGCCAGTATTGTGGAGGAACTCAGACTTTTCTCGACCTCTTTATTGCCTATAAACAGTTTGCCATTCAGGGGTTTCATCAGACCCACCAGTAAAATAGCCGCACTGAGAGAAGCGGCAAAACCATACCCGATCGATCGCCATCGCAGCAAAGACCAGTCAGACCGTCGAAGCGGGGTCTCCACATACGCATAGGAGAGATTGGCTAATATCAGCATGAGCGCAATCTGAAAGGGAACTGACCACCAGTGAATCCCGATCGTCCAACGACTGAGGGCCAGAACGCCCCAATGCCAGAGATATAAAGAATAGGAAATTAGGCCAATATGAATGACCTTCGGGTGAGTGAAAAGAGTATAGGCTGTTGTCTCCGATCGAAGGCAGGCAACCAAGACTGCTGTGAGCGCCACAATAGCGATCGTGGCCTGAATCCCAAACTGGAATGGAGCTGACAAAACCGCAATCATCATGCCGACGATGAGCAATGGGGGCAGAGTCTCAAGACGACTGATCACGTTGCTAGAAGACTTGATCCCCAAAAACCATAGACATCCAGCTCCCATTTCCCACAGACGGGTCGGCATCAAAAAGTAAGCCGTCGGTTGGTTAGTGGTATAGCTGTAGACAAAGGCCGTTAAGGAGGCAACCGAAAGGACCGCCATCACCCAAAACAGATTTCTTGTTCCCTTCGGCGCTAGACGACTAAACCCAGTCAGCCAGACTAAGAATGGGAACAGAAAATAGAACTGTTCTTCCACCCCCAAAGACCAAGTATGTGTAAAAGGATTGAGTTCTGTGGAAGCGGCGAAATAATCGGTGGACTGGCTGAGCAAGTAGAGATTAGAAAGGCCAAATAGAGCGGTCACTCCCGTCTTTAGGGCATCAATTGGATTCGGATTAAACAGACAGATTAGAAGACTCGTGATAACGACAAATAGCACTAAAGCTGGAATCAAACGTTTGATGCGTCGAGTATAAAATCCTACTATAAAGTCTAAAAAGTTCTTGCTGGAACGATCGGCCAATGAAGCCGTGATGACAAATCCAGAGATAAAGAAAAAGATATCCACTCCCAAATATCCGCTGGGAAGAATATCTTTCTTGAAGTGATTTATAATGACCGCAATCACGGCAAATGCTCTAATTCCGTCAATATCTGGCCTATAAGAGTATTTCTTTTCCCGATGAATGCTAGGAATAGATATTGTTTTCACTTTCACAACCCTGAAGAGTTTCTGTCAATCAATACCGATCGAACCTAGCACAATGAGGACGCAAAACAAAGATCAATAAAAGAATTTTTTGTTAACAATAAATTAATTCCTTGTTAACAAAGCCTGAAATTACTGTATTGAAAACCAGAAGTAACTATTAAAAATAAGTCTATTTTGTGACTAAAACCCTCTGCATCTGAACCCATACTCTGGATGTTTCCAATGCAGCAACGATCGTCATGGATACATATGAAAAACCCGCTTTGAGCGGGTTCAGTAGCTGCGGTTTTAACCGCCAAGCTGTAGGGTTTGAATTTAGAATTGCTGCTGAACCTTATAAACTCAAAGAAATAACTCTTTCCAGTGGGTGATCCAATTAACCGCGCAACTCATCCAACTTACTCAACACCTCACGACTGTGAACCGTCGGATTTACGCCGAGGAAGGTCGATCGCAACACCCCTTCCGGATCAACGATAAACGTATGGCGCGAAGACACCGCACCGAGCCAAGAGCCGTATGCCTTACTCACCGCACCCTTCTCATCGGCCAACAGCGGAAACTTCAATCCCTCCGAATCACAAAACTCTGCATGGGAATCCACCGAATCCGCGCTAATGCCAATCACCTCGGCATTCCGATCGTGATACTTCGGCAAATCCTGCTGAAACCGTCGTGCCTCTAATGTGCAGCCCGACGTAAAGTCCTTGGGATAAAAGTACGCCACCAACCACTTACCCCGATAGTCCGAAAGACTCACCATGCCATCCCCCGTATTCGTCGGTAAGGTGAAGGCAGGCGCAGGTTGATCCAAAGGTGGCAGCTTCCCACCCATGGCGATCGCAGGTTGACTCAGACCAAAGAAAAGAGCGATCGAAACGATCGTCATAACGGCACGCTGAAAGATAAGGCTCATGGGCTTGCTTTGGGATTCAAGTATGGAGTTCAAGGAAATCTTAACATTTTGTCACAAACCCTTCCGGTAAATTGAAGAGACTGTTCAGAATCTGGGCGATCGTCTTGGGGTGAAGGGCGCTAGAATGGTGAGCCTGTGACTGATTTTGAGAATTCTTTGAGGAGCCGTCATGCCTACGTTGGGAGTCAATATCGATCATGTGGCGACCATTCGCCAAGCACGTCGCACGGTAGAACCCGATCCCGTTGCAGCAGCCGTCCTAGCCGAACTCGCTGGGGCTGAAGGCATTACGGTGCATCTTCGAGAAGATCGGCGTCACATGCAGGACCGCGATGTGCGGCTGCTGCGGGAAACCGTGCGAACCCATCTCAACCTAGAAATGGCTGCCACCGATGAGATGGTCGCGATCGCCCTAGAAATCAAACCCGACTACGTCACGTTAGTCCCAGAACGTCGCGAAGAAGTCACAACCGAAGGCGGACTGGATGTCGCAGGTCCGATCGATCGCATGACCACGATCGTTACCAAACTCCAAAGCGCAGGCATTCCCGTCAGCCTCTTTATCGACGCAGACGAGGCTCAAATCCAAGCAGCCTCGAAGATTGGGGCGAAGTTTATTGAACTCCACACGGGACAGTATGCCGAAGCGAAGGGCGAAGACGATCGGAGCAAGCAACTCGCCATTCTAAAACGCGGCTGTGAGATTGCCACGTCCCTCGGACTTCGCATCAATGCAGGTCATGGTTTGACCTATTGGAACGTCTATCCCGTGGCACAGCTTCCCGGTATGGAAGAACTCAACATTGGGCATACGATCATCAGTCGTGCGGTCCTAGTGGGTTTAGAGCGGGCCGTACGGGAGATGAAACTGGCGATCGCGGGTGAACTGTAGACCCGATCCCCCTAACCCCCTTGAAAAGGGGGAACCGGAGAAAAGAGAGTCAATCGAAGCGTCTTAATTTCAACCCGAAACTCATAAATCACTTCAAAGTCCCCCTTACCAAGGGGGATTTAGGGGGATCGAACGGTAGAATAATCACACGGGTGTTTTGTCCGCTAATTTGTGCTGATTATTTTTACTAGTGAAGGTCGCTTCTCTTATGGCTGAACAATCTCTTGGAATTACCACCATTAATCCTATTAAATTTGGAACCGACGGCTGGCGTGGTCTGATCGCCGCTGACTTCACCTTTGAACGAGTAGTCTTCGTGGCCCCGATCGCCGCCCAAGTCCTCAAAGAAACCTACGGGCCTTCTACAGGTAGCAATACCATCATCGTCGGCTACGATCGGCGCTTCATGTCCGAAGACTTCGCCATGACCACCGCTAAAACGATTCAAGCGGCTGGGTTTGATGTCTTACTGTCCGAATGCTTTGCCCCGACGCCTGCCTTTAGTTGGGCGGCGAAAGCCATGAATGTGCTGGGTGCCTTTGTGATTACCGCGAGTCATAATCCCGGAGCTTATTCTGGATTTAAAATGAAAGGCGCGTTTGGCGGTTCTGTGCCGTCGGAAGTGACTGAAAAAGTTGAGGCATTGATTGCAAATCCACCGAAACCCGTAGAAACCACTCCCGGAACCTTTGCGACCTTCAATCCCTGGACGAGCTATTGCGAAGGCTTGCGAAAACTCGTGGATGTCGATGCGATCGTCTCCGCCATTCAATCGGACAAAATTCGCGTCTTTGTCGATGTGATGAATGGTGCCGCTTCGACGGGCTTGACTCAATTGCTCGGCATTGACGTTCCTGAAATCCGATCGCACCGCGATCCCCTGTTCGGTGGGGGTGCGCCGGAGCCGTTGCCGAAGTATTTGCATGAATTGCTGACAACGATTCCAACGGTGGAAACAAGTGCGGTTAAAGTGGGTTTGGTGTTTGATGGGGATTGCGATCGGATTGCCGCTGCCGATGGCAATGGTAATTTCTTGAGTTCGCAAATCCTGATTCCCATTTTGATCGAGCATTTATCACAGCGCAAAGGCTACAGCGGCGAAGTCGTCAAAACCGTGAGCGGGTCTGGTTTGATTGAAAAGACGGCTGAACTGTATAACCTGCCTGTCTTTGAAACGCCGATCGGCTATAAATACATTGCCGATCGAATGCTGGCCCAGAAAGCCTTACTCGGTGGTGAAGAGTCCGGTGGAATTGGGTATGGCCATCATATTCCTGAACGAGATGCATTGCTCGCGGCATTGTACGTTTTGGAAATTGTTGTGACAACTGGCATGGATTTGTCAGAACTGCACCGATCGATCCAGGAAAAAACAGGCTTTGACGCGGCCTACGATCGGATTGATTTGCCCTTATCCAGCATGGCCGTTCGCGATGCCCTCCTGTCGAGCTTGCAAAATTCACCTGTGCAAACGGTTGCAGGTAAAGCCGTCATTTCAACCCAAACCGATGACGGCTATAAATTCCGATTAGAGGACGGAAGCTGGCTATTGGTGCGCTTTAGTGGGACTGAGCCTGTGTTGCGATTGTATTCAGAAGCAGGGACGATCGAACAGGTTCATGCCATCCTCGCTTGGGCGAAGGACTGGGCTGATTCTGTATAGTTCAAAATTTATTTTGTTGCTCACAGATCCAACCCAATGAACCCTGCGTAGATATACACAAGCACGTCCCAGAAGGCTGACTGAGCTTTACTAAACCCCAGAAGAAAGTGGGTTAGAGTCAGGTCAGCCTTTGACGGAGCGCGGTACATCTAAACAGGAATCATTGCATATGAATCTTTCTCCATTAGGCAATTCCTCACGTCGAAATCTCCTGAAATGGGGATTAGTCGGCCTTGGAACGGCAGCTCTAGCAACCGTTCCAAGTACAGCTCTAGCCCGATCGTCTCGATATCTAAAACCGCTAACCTTTACGGCTGATGACATTGGAATTCTCAATTTTGCACTGTTCTTAGAAGAATTAGAAGCGACATTCTATGTTCTGGCGCTACAGTCTGGAAAAATTACCGATCGTAAAGAGTACGACTATCTCAAGGCGATCGGAAAACATGAAGCCACCCACGTTAAATTTCTGCGAGAAGTCCTGGGCTATAACGCTACATTTCGATCGCGAGATTTAAGCTATAGTGCATCCGGGTTTCGGGCGGTCTTGAAGGATCGCGACACCATTCTGAATACCGCCGTCGCATTGGAAGATACGGGCGTTCATGCCTACAATGGCGCAGGACCGAGTCTAAAAGATCCAACTTATATTTTGGCAGCAGGGTCGATTGTTTCGGTGGAAGCGCGCCATAGTGCAGGAGTTCGTGGATTACTCGGACGACCTGCCACTCAGAAACCCAGCGAAGATTCAGTGCCCAAAGAAAACCTTGTGCCTAGCCTAAATCCATTCAACGGTCGTGCCTACGACGAACTTTACACCCCAAAACAGATCATCGCGATCGTGGCATCTCTCAACATTGTAAATAACCCCATCAACGGGGCGCTCGTTGCCTAATTATGAACGGATCGTCATGGCGATCGCTTCAGATCTTGTATTGAAATAGGAATCCAGTACTATGCAATCTCATTCCCAAGGTTTTTCAGTGACTTCTGTATTAGAACGCATCAGCCGATTTAGTACTAGAGGACTCGCATTAGTGACAAGTTTTGCATTTCTAATGCTGTTTATCGTTACGTTTTTCTTGATGACCTTATTCATCAGTCCAAGTGCTCAAGCTCAGTCTCAGCCGGAGACTCCGCCTGCTGTATTAACGCCTCGCCAAGTGGTTGAATATGCGTTGACTCTAGAGAAGTTAGAGGCAGAATTTTACCGTCGTGGCATCGAACAACTAAGCAATGGAACGCTCAGCACCTTACCCGAGCCTGCAAAAGCGGCCATTCGCTCCTATGGTGAAGATGAGGGTCTCCATGTCCCAGATTTATCTGCTGTCTTAAAATTGCTGGGCGGTAATCCAGATGCTATCACCATTACCGCTCGTCCGAATTTCAACGCTATTCTCGATCGCGATCCCTTTGCAAATCCAGAAGATTTTCTTCTCGCATTGCAGCGTGTTGAAGATACGGGAGTTGCGGCCTACAAAGGACAAGTGCAGAACCTTCAAGCCGCAGGTGATGCGGGTAAAGCCGTATTGGCTGGCGCGTTGGAGATTCACACAATTGAAGCGAGACATGCGGCAGGGGTGCGAAATATCAGACAAAGATTCTACGGAGCTAATATCCGTCCTTGGATCAGAAAGGCAAGAGAAGTGGACTACAAAGAAATCCGCAAGAATTCACCCATTCCTTTTGCGGATGAAGCCTTTGATGGCTACGCCACGCGAGATGAAGTGCTAGCGATCGTAGGTCCAATTCTAGCGGGCTAGTAATAGTGACCCGAAGCGTCAGATCTGTCCGATGCTTCGATCCAAAATAAAATCTGGCAGTAGGGGGAGCCGATCGATCGCCCTTAATCGTTAGAGTAGACAAGACATCGCGTCGGAGACTCAACGGTTAAATGCGTCGATCGCATCTCATCTATAGGCGAACCTCTTATGTAGGGAATGCCATTGTCTTTTTAAAATCACTGCATTTTCAACGTGTGCCGATCGTCATCAGGCGTTGTATGCATCACCGCATTGCGGGGCTGTCAGCGGAGATTGCCTACAATGCGGTGTTTTCCCTGTTTCCCGCTATTTTGACCTTATTGACCGCGATCGGCAGTTTGAATCTCCCCGAAGGTCAGCTCATTGAACTCACCCAAAACATTGATGGCGTGGTGCCAGAAGAAGCGATCGCCTTGGTTCGCCTTGTCATTGATGGATTGCGCGGGACCTCCAGTCAGCAATTGTTCTCCTTAAGTTTTGGGTTAGCCATCTGGATTTCGTCTAGCGTCATGGGTTCCATCATGGGTGCCCTCGACCAGATCTACCACATCCCAAAACGCCGTCACCGACCCTTCTGGAAATCAAAGCTGATTGCGATCGGATTGAGTTTAGGGACATTGCTACTGATGCTAACGGCGATCGTTACGATGTTCATTGGCGACTTAGGTGTGGAATTGCTAAAACATCGTAGTCATTTATTCGCTCCTGTAGTTGTTTGGATTTGGCAGACATTGAGTTTACCGTTGTCACTCTCGATCGTCATGGCAACTTTAGGCTTTATCTATCGCTATGCTCCCAGCCGTTGGCAATCCGGTGCGCCGATTTGGCCGGGGGTGTTGGTGGCGACGGGATTGTGGGCGATCGTTTCGGGGGTGTTTCGGTTTTATGTGATTAATTTTGGGAATTACAATCAGGTCTATGGGGCGATCGGAGCCATGATGATTTTGTTGCTTTGGCTATACGTGAGTGCCTTTGCCATGCTGATTGGAGCGCAGGTCAACAATGTTTTAGAAGACGCACGATTGCAGGATTTGTAGCGTCAAATCGATTGAAAAGATTAAACGTCTTGTCTTAGTCCACAGCGGTGGACTTTGTGGGTGTAGTCGCGACTTTAGTCGCCACAACAGGATGGTCTTGTATCCACCGATTCAAATCTTCCACCGTTGCAAAATCTAGCACCGCTTCCGACAGATCCTCTAGTTGCACCGTAGAAAGTGTTCCAATCCGGGCCTCTAGGACTTGATCCAACGCTCCAATCCGACGACGCAATAAGCGAAGGGCGATCGTCAGCGCTTTTTCTTGAGCGCCAATTTCCAAGCCGCGCTGTTCACCGATTTCCAAACCGCGCTGTTCACCGATTTCCAAACCGCGCTGTTCACCGATTTCCTGCCAACGTTGTTGCGCAGCCGCTTCCCAATCGAGAAAAACTTGTGGATAAGCCATTTTTGTCGCCTCTAGATCATTAAAAAGGGACGGGTGAGTTTTGATTGTAACAATTTTCCAAGCACAAAGCATTCGTAGCAACGGCGTCCGACGAGGATCATCCAAAGGCAATGCTAAAACTTCGTCGATCGCCTGAGCCTGCGTTGCCCCACGACGTTAGGGTCGAGTGACAAGTCACCTTGTCACCCTCCCATTCAAAACCGTGCTTGCTAGTTTCCCGGCACACGGCTCCTCAACAATCCGGCTGTTGACATCAGAACCATTCACCTATTGTTTGG
>JAAFJU010000265.1 GCA_013298165.1 Synechococcales cyanobacterium bin31.maxbin.ball.101
CAATTCACAAACCTGTAATCCGATCGCCTGACAATCCGCCAACACCCGCTCCACCTCCCCCATCGAATCCCCCAACTCTGCCAAGGTTTCCACCACAAGCAACGCCGCTGGCAATTCACGACAATCCGCCAACAATTGCTCCAACTGCGGCCTCAACCCCAGATTTGTCGCATTATCCAAAACCCCAGACATCACAAAATCTTGGTAAAACCGATCGATCGGCCATGACGCAAACGCCTCGGGCCAAGCGATCGTCTTGGGATTTGAAGAATAACGATAAGCTACAACGTGCATAGTGATACAACCGGGTATCCCAACCGGGCTTCGACTCCGCTCAGCCCTCGATCCGGGGACCCCGGTGGCTGAGCGGAGCCGAAGCCACGTTCCCAATAAAAAATCCAGCATACCGCTAGGCAAACTGGATTAATGCTTGATCACATCAACTTTCAGAAATCTTGAGATTTATCAAGAAGGGAAGACCGACCTATTACATTAGGCCGAGCTGAGCCAAGATACCTTTACCAGTCAAAAGCTCAGTTGCGAAACCGATCGCGATGCCCATCATGGCCATACGACCGTTCAAAGTTTCAGAGAAAATGGTGAAGCCGGGTTTAGATGTTTCGTTTTTCATGATCCGAAGACTCCAGTTGAAGAGGGGTGGGTCAGGGGTTAACCTGTCTATGTCCTATACATTAACATTTGTAACAACTCTTGACAAGTAATTCGCCGCTGCGGAAAACCGCCCTACTCCCGCCCTTCACCCTCATTCACTTCCAAACCCGGAATGACGGCCTGAGTCAACGACTCCACCTTACGATGAATCATCTGCACCCCTTTATGAATCGCACAGGTCAACTTCGGAAACTCCTGCACCAAAAACTCCAAATCGATCGCATCCGCCGCCTCGATCGCGTCTCGTAACTCTGGAACAGCCTCTGCTTTCTCGCGATAGAGCTTCAACAGGGCCACTAAGTCATAGATATAATCTTCGGTATGGGCCAAATTTCGATCGACAAAATCCATCGGCTCCACCAACTCCCGAGTTAGATTTGACGCCAGCATCCCCAGCAACGCCTGCTGCTCCCGCACCAGCAACGTCTGTTGCGCCTCTTTCAACTCGCTCAACGTCGATTGCAATTCCTGGGTTTGGTGCCGGAGACGGGTTTCGGACTGACGCAGATGACTCTCGGCATAGCGACGGCCTACAAACTGCGCAAACTGATGCCCCATCACCTGCACCATCTCCAGCAACCCACTGGACTCCAGCTCCACCATCTCCTTCGACAGCCACAGCACTACGCCCACAAACCGATCGCCGTGATAGCAAGGAATCCCAATCACACTCTTAAAGCCCCAATATCGGACCCGTTCCTCCGCCGTCAACTGCGGCACCTCCTGCAAGTCCGCAATCCAAACCGCCTTAGCATGGGACCAAATAAACCCCGGTAATCCTTCACCCTGCTTGAGTTTAGGTGGATTGTGGGGCGTATTGGAACCATCGGCATACCAGCGATCGATCTTTTGCAACACCTCACTGGGCGATCGCAGTAGCCACACCTCACCCCGCTCCCAACCCAGCAAGTTCCCCACTTCTCTGAGCAACACCTGACTGCCCTGCAACAATGTCGAAGCCTGGGCCAACTGCTCCGTCACCCGATACTGCACCTGAAAACGCTGCTCTAGAATCTTCCGATCGGTAATATCCTGAACCGTCCCTTCATAGAATAAAAACTCACCGGACTCATTAAAAACCGATCGCACACTCTCCGAAATCCAAATCAGCGCACCGGATCGCGTATAAACCTGAGACTCAAAGGCCACCACCGACTTAAAGCACTGCATATAGGTCATAAACTCTTGACGACGCAGTGGCTCCACATAGAGCTGCTGACCAATTTGACTCACCTGAGCAATCAATGACTGCGGCGCATCATAGCCAAACAAGGTCGCCAACGCCTGGTTGACCTGCAAATATCGGCCCTCCAGCGTCGATTGAAACATCCCCACCACCGCATCCTGAAACACCGATCGCGATCGTTCCTCCAGACGACGGGTTTTTTCTACTTCCAGTTGAAGCTGTTGATTATTTTGCGCTAGACGCTTTTGAAACTCTTGAAGCTGACGACGGGATTGCAGGCGCACCGTCAACTCCTGCACCTGAAACGGTCTCACCAAATAATCGATCGCCCCCGCCTCAAACGCTTTAGTCTCCGCTGCCAGACTATCCACCGTCCCCACCAAAATAATCGGGATCACGCCATAGTTCGACACCTTCAGCCGCCGACAAAACTCATCCCCCGACAGATCCGGCAACTGCATCGACACCACCAGCGCATCCGGCAAATCCAAATCCAACTGCGCCAACGCCTGCTGGGCACTCGATGCGATCGTCACGGAATATTGCTGCCCCTGCAAGTCCATCATCAGTGCATCCGCACAGACCCGATCGCCCTCCACCACTAACACCGAACCCTTAGAAACAAACGTACTCCGTTCAGCCGATCGAAATTTATAGCCCAAAAGCCAAAAGATTTTTTCCTCTAACGCCGCCCGTTCCTGCTGAAATTGCCCCGGCTGACTCGCCATCGCCTCGTGAGTCGCCACCGCCCGATCGAGCTGACTCACCACCGACGCCAACTCATCATCTTCAAAGTACAGACTCGTCAACACCGCATTGATATCCGCCACTTCATCCGCCTGAATCGACGCCCCCATAGCCACGATCGACTTGAGATTATGAAGATTTTGGTGCAGGAGTTTGCGGAGGTAGTAGGTCGCCGACAAACTAAGCTGAATCACACTATGGGAGACAGATGACGTCATATCAGGAGAGGAGTGCAACAAGCACAAAAAACAGAATAGAAGAGCATCAAACCTCTTCGATAAGAGGTTTTCTGATCGTTCCCTAAACATAAAACCAAACCGACTGCTTCACACAATCTAAACTGATATTTTCAGACCCTAAAGTTGCGAGTTGGGAGATGTTGGCCAAAATGTGAGCAAAAAATTGCCTCGATAAAATTTATTGTTTGCTATTTTTAAGATTTCAGGATGATTTAAAAATAGATCACAGGACAAAACCCACTTAAATATAATTTCTCGATCGCGTAAAATACGTCGAATTACTGATAAGTCTTTTACAAATAACAAATTTTCTAAATTTTTCTTAAAGATTTCAGTATATTTCCGGTACCATTCAGTAACGTAATGAAACTCAGACATTTCAATTTTCTCTGTACCAGTTTCTCTGTGCCAGGGTAGATTGATTCATTCTCTCTATAGGGAGAACATGTCGTTTTCAGAGATGGGGTACGGCGTACCGTTTTTAATAAGGTTTAATAAGGTAATTGTTAAATGAAATTTCCTACATTTGTGTTGGGCGATGGTGTCCGGCGAAATGTCAGACCTGAAGCCATCGACGATCGTGGGCTACGTCAGACTGCATTGTTCCTGTTAGGATGCATGACAAGTATTGGAAGCTTTGTAATCGGAGACTTGGCGATCGCGCAGGTTTCGACCACGATTACGAATACGGCCACGGGCAGCTTTCGACCCACAGCCAATGACCCGATCGTCCCCACGAGTTCCAACTCGACTCAGGTTCCGGCAACGCTATTCGTGATCCCCCGTCCGGCGTTAGAAATTATTAAAGGCGGCGACAGGTCGGCAGCAGAACCGGGCGATACGGTGATTTATCGACTGTTAATTCGCAACACGGGAAATGCACCCGCGAATAACATTACGGTGACAGATACCTTGCCGATCGGACTTAAGTTTTTGCCCAATACCGTACGCGCAGGGATTCAAAGGGGGGGTGTTTTAACGCCGATTACGATCGCCCCACCGACCAATAATGGCCGCACGATTACCTTTACCTATCCGGGACCACTGGTTCCCCAGACCGAAACCTTAACCCTGGTCTACGGCGCACTCTTGCTCCCCGATGCCCTTCGAGGCAATGGTCGCAACTTGGCGGTGGCGGAAGGACTGGATGCTTCAGGCCGCTTTGTCAGCAACACCGCCAGCCATCAATTACAAATCCGTCCGGGGATCCTGTCGGACTGCGGCACGATCGTTGGTCGCGTCTTTGTAGACAAAAACTTCGATGGTGAGCAGCAGCCTGGAGAACCGGGTGTCCCCAACGCCGTGATCTTTATGGATGATGGCAATCGCATCACCACCGATGAAAACGGGCTTTATTCCGTGAGCGCGGTGATTTCAGGCAGTCGTACGGGTGTCCTGGACTTGACCAGCTTGCCGGGATACACCCTCGCCCCCAACCTGTATCGCATTGAAGCTAACAGCGCATCCCGAATGGTGAATCTCTCGCCGGGTGGCATGGCGCGGATGAATTTTGCAGTCACACCGACGTTTGGGGGGAAATGAGGATGAATTTTAGATTTTGGATTTTGGATTTTGGATTGAAGGC
>JAAFJU010000183.1 GCA_013298165.1 Synechococcales cyanobacterium bin31.maxbin.ball.101
ACTGGTCTAAATAAGCACTCGCCCGTTCCGCCAAGGAGGATTCTGAAACGCCCCAAAAACGCAACGTCCGAGAAATAATGGTTTCACTGGCCCAGCCCTTCGATCGCAGCAGTGGCACCGCTGTATCCTGCCACATGCGTTTCATTTCTGTCGGAACGCCTGGAAAAGTGAGGAGCAGAACGTTTGGCTTGGGTTCCCAGATGATGCCGGGAGCAGTGCCGATCGGGTTGGGTAATATATCTGCGCCCTGGGGACGGGTGGCTTGTTTGCGGTTGTTGTCGGTCATATGGCGACCCCGCAGACGAAACTTTGCGGCAATGTCTTCTACGATGGCGGGATCTTCGATCAGTTCAACGCCAAAGGTCTGGGCGATCGTCTCGGTGGTCAGATCGTCCGGGGTCGGACCGAGACCTCCGGTGAAAATAATTAAATTCGCTCGATCGGCAGCGGTTTTGATCGTTTGGCTTAAGCGTTCAGGATTATCCCCGACCGTGGACTGGTAGTAGTGCGCAATCCCAAGCTTCGCGAGTTCCTTGGCTAAATACTGGGCATTGGAGTTGAGAATATCGCCGAGCAACATCTCGGTTCCCACGCTGATCACTTCAGCCACGATCGTCGTCATCATCAATCCCCAACAAAAAACAACCTGTCAACAAAAAGCTTAGCCGAAAAAGCTAAGCTCAGAAAATTAACAGGGATTCAATGATGGTGGAGAACTTTGAAAAACCGCTCTTAGACCTGACGAGAAATCTGCCAGACTCGCCAAGATACAAAGCTCAAAATCACCGTTGCCACCGCTGCATAGGCAAACCCGCTAGGCATTCCTGAAAACGCTAAGGCCAAGCTCCCCACCCACATGGTTAAGGAATAGATAAATAAGACGGTTCGACGGTGGGATAGACCTGCTTGCAAGAGTCTGTGATGCAGGTGACGTTTATCCGCAATGAAGGGAGACTTTCCACTCCGCAGACGACCCAGAATCACAGCGGACATATCTACGATCGGCACTGCCAAAATCAATGGCAAGAGCACCGCTACTGTGGTCACACCTTTCACGAGTCCAATGACACCCACCCCTGCCAGGGTAAAGCCCATAAAGTAGGATCCACCATCTCCCATGAAAATTTGGGCTGGGTTGAAGTTATAGCGTAAAAATCCTAAGCAACATCCTGCCAGTGCTGCTGCTACCAATGCTGCCGCAGGCTGATTCATCGCTAAGCAGGTGATCATCATGACCAGGGATGCGATCCCCGACACCCCTGCTGCTAGTCCATCCAATCCATCAATCCAATTGATGGCATTAGTAATACCGACTAGCCAAATGACGGTCAAAATCAAGCTCAACATTTCCGGCACTTGGGCCAGTCCGCCCGGTAGATTCGTCGCACCCGGAATCGATAGGAAATTAATCTGTACGCCCATGGACCAAGCTCCGATCGCCACAATCACTTGAGCAACCAAGCGGGTAAAGGGTGAAAGGTTGAATAGGTCATCGGTAAAGCCGATCGCAAAGTAGGCCACAGCACCTAGAGCGACGCCCCACATTTCTAATTCTTTATCAGATTTCAGACCACTGAAGCCGCCCATCCACCAAGTCACCAGCAGAGAGAGCAAAAAACCCGCAAACATGGCGACGCCACCTAGACGCACCATGGGTTTTTGGTGGACTTTACGAGCATTCGGACGATCGACGTATCCCAATCGAAGTGCGAGCTTTTTCACCCAAGGAGTGGTGAAAAGGACCACGGAGGTCGAAAGAGAGAAGGCTAATAGCGGGTACCAAGGAGACAGCATTGACACCTGGAATCAAAGGGATAATTTTGTCGAGGAGCGCAAATGTTTAGGCAGAGCCTAACACATTAGACTTCGAGAGAGCAAAGATACGGTTTCAACTTATCCTTCACAAAGTCTCCCAAGATTAGAACATAAAAAACGGAGATACGATCGTTTCGTATCTCCGCAAAATTATGGATTTTTCCAGCGCTGTTCTACACGAGGGCAGGTTCGGCTACCGGAGATCCGAGGTGTGGATAGAGTGGAAAGCGCCCACAGAGGAGTCCCACTCGACGAAGACAATCGGCTTCAACTTTGGTGTCTTCAGGATTCAGGAGCCGATCGGCAATGATATTGGCAATCTCCGTGAATTCCGGCACGCCCATGCCCCTAGTTGTCATCGCCGCTGCACCTAACCGGATCCCACTCGTGACAAATGGAGAGGCGGGATCGAACGGAACGGTGTTTTTGTTGGCGGTGATGTTGACGGTGCTGACGAGGGCGTCGGCAATTTTGCCCGTCATATTAATGGATTGCAGATCGACCAAGATGAGATGGTTGTCTGTGCCACCCGAGACGAGCTTGAAGCCTCGCGCCTGTAGTTGCGCGCCCATCGCTTGGGCGTTGGCAATCACTTGAGCGCAGTAGGTCTTAAACTCGGGCTTGAGGGCTTCACCAAATGCCACGGCCTTACCTGCAATGACATGCTCCAGGGGACCGCCTTGGGTGCCAGGGAAGACGCATTTGTCGAACTTTTTACCCAGTTCTTCATCGCGGGTCATGATCAAGCCACCCCGAGGACCGCGCAGGGTTTTGTGGGTGGTGGTGGTGACGACGTCGCAATAGGGTAGGGGGTTCGGGTGGTGGCCTGTGGCGACGAGTCCGGCGATGTGGGCGATGTCGGCCATCAGGTAGGCTCCGACTTCATCGGCGATCGCTCGGAATTTGTCAAAGTGGATCGTCCGAGGATAGGCCGAGTAGCCACAGATGATCAGTTTGGGTTTATGCTCTTTGGCGATCGCCATAATTTCGTCATAATCCAACTGCTCGGTTTCTTTGTTGACGCCATATTGGACGACTTTGAACCATTTACCGGAGACGTTGACGGGAGAGCCATGGGTGAGGTGGCCGCCGTGGGACAAGTCCATGCCCATGATGGTGTCACCGGGTTCCAGTAATCCAAGGAACACCGCGAAGTTCGCCTGTGCGCCGGAGTGAGGCTGGACGTTGGCATGGGCGGCTCCGAAGAGTTCTTTCACCCGATCGATGGCGATTTGTTCGACTTGGTCTACAAATTCGCAGCCGCCGTAGTAGCGCTTTGTGGGTAATCCTTCGGCATATTTATTGGTCAAGACCGAGCCTTGAGCGGCCATAACCGCAGGCGAGGTGAAGTTTTCACTGGCGATCAGTTCAAGGTGATCGCGTTGGCGATTCAGTTCTTGGCCGATGAGAGCGGCGATCGCGGGGTCATGCTGAGCTAGAAAGTCAGGATTCATTGTCACGAGAAATGCTTCCAATTTCGAGATGATGGTGGACGATAGATATGGATGTAGAGCGTAATTTGTTTAAGAGATGGATGCCAAGACTTCGGATCATAACGAAAAATCTGGTGCATCGGTAAATCAACGCATAATTTTATGGATATGTTCTGTGTACTCTGAATTGTGTATGAAGTCACCCCAACTCAGGATCAGTCCTGGCAGAATAGTTAAATAAGTTTTAGGGAGGCGACCAATGATGCTGATGATAGCGACAAGCGATCGGTTAATTCCCACCCAGCGAGTCTGTCAACATTGCTTAATGGCGAATCAGGCTGGGGAGCCTCGTTGGGGAAATGGAGAGTTGCGCTGTGGACGAGCGGTTGTGTTGGAGTCGCCGCAGCAACTTGAGCAGTTTGAGTGTGAGATGGGCTTTCGGGTGATTAAGGTGTCTTGAGGCACTGGGTTTCTAAATTAAGGATGTTGAAGATTAAAGAGGTTGAAGAGTTCGGTAATCTTGGAATGAGACTTCCCGTGAAGAGCGGTTATTCTGTAGAAACGCAGTGTCTTGGTTCTAAATTAAAGGTAAGGAAGATGAATTATCGTGGTGGTAGCTTGAGCGCTCAGGAAAAGATGTTTGCGGCTTTACCCTATACCGTGTCTCTGATGTCAGGAATCCCTGCGCTTGAGCTACTGGCAGATTTTTTTCCTGCGTTGCCCATAAAACAGGTTTTGGCCCCACTGCTCTTCGTTCCGGGTCTGTTGTATTCAACCTTGGGTTCGAGTGCGAATCTGATTATTTTTCTAGGTTTGTATTTTTTTGTAGTGCGTAACGCCAATATCAAGCATTTTATTCGCTATCACACGATGCAGTCCTTGATGATCGGCATTATGGTCTCGTTGATGGGACTCGCTTCCAGTCTGATGGGACCTGTTTTGGGACCCCTGAGCTTGGTGCTGACCTTTGTAGTGAGTGCGGCGGTGGTGGTGACTTCGATTTATTCTATGATTTTTGCTTTGATGGGCAATTATACGAATATTCCGCTGATCTCTGATGCGAGTGAGGCCCAGATTCGTTATTAGTAGTCTATTGATTTGGCAAAAGTCGATCGTACTAAGTGACCCTGATCAGGTAATATTAGATTTCCTTGCTTTTTTCGGACCTGCGCGAATACATCGAGTTTCGTCCTGAAAGCCAGTTAGACCATAAGGAGAAAGAATTCTGTGAAAGACTTTATCTACGAGACCATGTACATCCTGCGCCCAGATATCGGGGATGATGCGGTCGATCAAGCGATCGAAAAGTACCAGTCCCTGCTCAAGGAGAATGGCGCTGAGATCATCGAGACCCAACACCGTGGCAAGCGCCGCCTCGCTTACGAGATCGGTAAAATCCGTGAAGGCGTTTACATTCAAATGAACTATAAAGGCGGCGGTTCGATGGTTGCGACCATGGAACGATCGATGCGCTTGAGCGAAGAAGTGATTCGCTATCTGACAGTCAAGCAAGATGTCGAGAAAGACGAAGAAGATTCGATCGCTGCTCCGGTTGCGGTTGAAGCGTAAGTCTTCGAGATTGTCTGATTTAAAGCACCTTCAACTTGAGGGTGCTTTTATTTTTATTATGAGAATTTTTAGTTTCCCCTATCCAGATTTCTAGCAAACTGCTAAGATAAATTTCTAATCCGAAGTCATTTCGAGTTTGACTTAGAGTTTAAATAAAAGACTTGGCCAAGAAATAAAAAGCTTGATTGAATCCAGCGAGGCTCACTATGAAACTCTCCAAGAAAAATTTAGAGGCGAAATTAGATCAGGTCTATGACGTGATCATTGTTGGAGGTGGGGCGGGTGGCTTGTCGGCGGCGATCTATCTTCAGCGCTATCGTTTGTCCTGTCTGGTGATTGAGAAGGGGCGAGGCCGATCGTTCTGGATGCAGGATTTGCGGAATTATCTGGGGGTGGATTCCCACTTGCCCGGTCGGGACTTGCTAAAACAGGGGCAGACTCATGCGCTAGAGGTCGGTGCAGACTATTTGATGGGGTTTGTGGAAGAGGTTAAGGATGAGGGCGAGACCTTTAAGGTGCGGGTCAAGGTGGGTAAGCAGGAGAGTGTGTATCCTGAGTTTCGATCGAAGTATGTGATCGCGGCCAGTGGCATTATCGACAATTTGCCCAAGCTGGAGAATATGCAGAATGTCTTTGATTATGCGGGCCATAACCTGCATGTCTGCATGATTTGCGATGGGTTGGATATGGAGGATAAGAAGGCGGGGTTGTTTGTGAATAAGGAAGGGGCGATCGGTACAGCCTTTGTGATGAACTGGTTTACGCCTTACATTTCGGTGTTCACTCAGGGCTTGTTTGAGGTGAGTGATGCCATGAAGGCAAAGCTGGCGGACCATGGCTATCCGCTTTACGAGCAGCCGCTGAAGGAATTTCTGGGACATAACCATGAGATGAGCGGTGTGGTTTTGGCGGATGGGACTCAGGTGGAGTTGGAAACGGGGCTGATTGCCATGGGTTCTCACTATTTCAGCGAGTATTTGAACGGAATTGAATTGGAGCGCGATGGTCAGGACTTGATCACTGACAATATGTGCCGCACGTCCCATCCGAGAATTTTTGCGTTGGGCGATTTGAAGAAAGGGTTAAATCAGGTTTCGATCGCGGTGGCGGATGGGACGTTGGCGGCGACGCAGATTTGGCGGGATATTCGGCGGGCTTCGGAGCCGAGGCTGTGGGTGGAGAACTTGAAAAAAGGTTAGGTGTTGGAGCTGAACGGAGAAATTTGAGAAATCGATCGATCTTTTTCGTGCGTTTTCTCAGTTCGTCGTTACAATAGCCACCAATCCCGCGATCGTTATGGTTTGCCTTGACGATCTGGCTCTCTCCTTAAAATTTGTTCAACTGTCTTCATCAACGGAGTTGCGTTCGTCGTGTCCCAATCTGAAATCCTTTCTCTACAGCATCTTCAATCCGAAGTCGTCCATCTCAAAGATGAGCTTCAAACTCGCGACCAGCTCGTCCAGCAGCTTTCCCAAGAACTCTTCCGCCTCGTCAAAACCCAGGGCACAGGTAAGACTGTTGCAGCGACAGCGGGTTCGACGGAGCGGGACTTGAGTGAGATGCGGGCGCTGCGGGGTCAGCTTCAAGGGATGGAGGAGCAGGTTAGCTTTTACCAGGACCAGTTAGCCGATCGGGATGCAAAAATTACGACGCTTGAAGAATCGATTCAGGGCATGAGCGATCGGTCTGAGATGTTGGAAAAGGTGGTTCAAGAATTACCCAACGTCTACCGCCAAAAGTTTGCGGAGCGCATGGCCCCGGTGAAGGAGAAGGTCGCACAGATTCAGCAAGAGAATCGGAAACTCCATGCAGAGTTGCAAAGCGTGAGTTACCGTCTTGCGATGCGCAGTCGTCAGGCTGGGAAGTTGGATCTGCCTAGTTTTGCGGCTGATGCTGTGGAATCGGTGTAGAGAGTGGGTCGGTTTTAGCGATCGTCTAAGCCCCCAAACCCCCAATTCTGGGGGCTTTGAATGGATTTTATACTTACATGAATAATCCCGCCTTTTCATTGGATGAAAAGGCGGGGTTTATTTTCTGGCACCCCCAGAATTGGGGGCTGGGGAGCGGTTCGTCAGAACGCTATTGCTGAATCCAGTTGGCGGTGTCACGAATGATTAGGATGACGCCAAGGCTGAGGAGTAAGACTAAGCCTGTCTGCATGAAACTCTCTTCGATTTTCTTGGGCATCGGCTTGCCGCGCAAGGCTTCTAAGATGATGAAGAGCAACTGTCCGCCATCGAGTGCCGGAAGGGGCAGGATGTTCATCACGGCGAGGTTGACGCTGATTAAGGTGGTGAAGCCGAAGAGGTTTTTCCAATCGCTTTTGGCAATTTTGGCCCCTTGACGAACGATTTCCACAGGTCCAGCGACTTGTTTTGAAGTGGCGGCGAAGTTGGTGATCAATTTGCCAAAGCCTTCGACGGTCTGATTGACGACGCGAGTAAGTTCGCCGCCTGCGAGGACGAGTCCTGCGATCGGATTATTCGGATGCTGAATCTCCACACGGGCGTTGGGGACTAGGCCAATTCCGATGCGTCCTTTGCCGTCCTTGAGGGCGGGGGTGAGGCTGATATTGAGGTTTTGATCGCTGCGCTTGATGGTGAGGGCGATCGGTTTTTCGGGGCTGCTTTCGATTTCCTTACGAAGGATCTCGGAGACGCCTTCGGTGCCGGGAAGCTCTATGTCATTGACTCTGAGGACAATATCACCTCTTTGGAGTCCGGCTTTTTGGGCGATCGAATCCTTCACGACTTCCGGCAAGATGACGCCGGGTTGAAAAGTGAGTTGGGGAATGCCGACGGTGAAGGCTTGGGTGGTGAGGACGAAGTAAGCGAAGAGGAGATTGGCAATGACGCCTGCGCTGATGACGATCGCTCGGTCTACGACGGGACGGTTGCGGAGTAGATTCGGGTCGTTGGGATCGATGTCGCTTTCAGGGTCGTCATCGGGAAAGCCGACGAAGCCGCCGAGGGGAAGTGCCCGCAGCGCGTATTCTGTCTGAGATCCTTGATATTTCCAGATCACCGGACCGAAGCCAATGGAGAAGCGATTGGCATAGATTCCCTGAAGTCTCGCGGCTAAGAAGTGCCCTAATTCATGCACAAAGATCAGCAATGCGAGGACGAGAATGATCTGCAATGCTGGAAGAATGGTCTGCAATGCGGGCATAGTTTCGGTCGGTGGTGAACGGGATGTTAACCATTCTAGAGTGTCTGGCCCGATCGTTACAAATTGAGACAAGAAATTCAGATTTCCTATCTTGAACCCGATGAACCCGAAAATCGTTCTAG
>JAAFJU010000109.1 GCA_013298165.1 Synechococcales cyanobacterium bin31.maxbin.ball.101
TACTGGTTTTGCAGGGGCTTTGACCTTGCCTCCACAGATCGTGGCAAAGCTCGGTTTACCATTTGTGATTCGGATGAATGCTAATCTTGCGGACGATAGTAATGTGATGACTGCTGTTCATAAAGCTACGGTGATGTGGCATGGGCAAGAAGAGGAGATTGCGGTTCTGGCAATGGGATGTCGTCCACTCTTGGGAACGGCGTTACTGGAAGACTGTAATCTTAATATTGATTTTCGAGAAGGTGGGGCTGTTATTTTGGTTAAAATTTAGCGATTGACCTGCTGCTGAGATGAAGACGAGGGCCGATCGGATTGGATCTAGACCTTAACGTAATAGAGGTATTGCAAAAAAATAGCGTTTGCTTTTACCTTGCATAATTCCGAGACAAGCCCGAATCGCTTGAATGGTCTGGCCGATCGCTAAACTGAGAATCAATGCCGCTAAACTCCAAGTGATCCAAGCTGGACCATCGGGCGGTGGAATGAGCTGGTCAAGCCAGCCGACGACGATCGTACTGACTCCAAGAAAGAAAAGACAAGACAACAGCCAATTACAAACGTTAAGACTACTGCGACTGATGAGACGATCGGGTGGGTTTTCCAGGGGGCGTAGGCTGGTGAGGGCGATCGCTAACGGGATCCAAAGGATCAACACCATTGCAATCAGAACGATTAAAACCAGCCATGCCATGCCCGCGAAGTTCGCTGAATGATTCCAGTCTGCGGCCATGGCTAAGCTGCCCAAAAACATGATTTGTCCTAATTTCGATTGACCGATCCCAACTGCCAATAGAACACTGATGGGAATCCAGAGTAGAGCTGTGAGATGACAAGCGATTGCTTTGAGCTGAAGGTGTAGGTGCATCTCGACTAGGGTTGCGCTTCCGGTATAATCCAAGGATATCTAAAAGCAAGATTATGCCTCGGATTTCCACTTTAACGTACGATCGAGGGACTTTGATCCTCCATCCACCACCCAAGGGAAAATCTTGGGTGGAGTTCGCGACGTGGGACGATCGGATTGAGAAGTTTCGGATTCCGGCGATGCAGTACCGTGCCTTGATTTCGGCGCTGAAGCAAGAGGGAACTGAAATTGAGGATAAGGCGCGGGCCTATCAGGAGTTTGATCTCGTTCCGGTGGTCGAACGATCGCCCTACCCACACCAGTCCGAGGCATTAGTCGCATGGCGATCGGCTGAGAAGACAGGCGTGGTAGTGTTGCCGACTGCCGCAGGGAAGACCTATTTGGCGCAGATGGCGATGCAGGCGACGGGGCGCAGTACGTTGATTTTGGTGCCGACGTTGGACTTAATGCATCAATGGTATGCGACGTTGTTGGCGGCGTTCCCGGATAGTGAGATTGGGTTGCTGGGGGGCGGGTCGAAGGATCGCACAAGGATTCTCGTCTCAACCTATGATAGTGCGGCCATTCATGCGGAGGCGCTGGGGAATTTGTATGGGTTGTTGGTGTTTGATGAGTGTCATCATTTGCCCACGGATTTTAGTCGGGTGATTGCGGAGTTCTCGATCGCGCCCTTTCGGTTAGGACTTTCGGCAACGCCAGAGCGGAGTGATGGGAAACATGAGGATCTAAATTTATTAATCGGTCCTGAGGTCTATCGAAAGTCAGCAGAGGAACTAGCTGGGAATACGCTAGCGGAGTATGAGTTAGTGCAAATTCGTGTGACGCTTTCGCAATCCGAACGCGATCGTTACGACGAATTGATTAAAACACGCAATGAGTTCTTGCAGCAATCAAAAATCTTCCTCGGAACCTTGCAAGGTTGGCAACGGTTTGTTAGTGCGAGTGCGCGATCGAAAGCGGGACGGCGGGCGATGTTGGCCCATCGGGAAGCGCGTGGGATTGCCTTTGGAACTGAAGGGAAACTCAGAGTTTTAGCCACATTACTTGCAGATCATGGTGGCGACCGATCGTTGATTTTCACCGATGATAATGCAACTGTTTATCGCGTTTCTCAGGACTTGTTAATCCCCGCGATTACACACCAAACTCCAGTGAAAGAACGCCATGAGATTTTGACGAAATTCCGATCGGGTGAGTACCGAACGATCGTGGCCTCTCGCGTGTTGAATGAAGGGGTGGATGTGCCGGAGGCAAGTGTGGCGATCGTCCTGTCGGGAACGGGTTCAACTCGGGAACATATTCAGCGATTGGGACGAGTGTTGCGGAAGGGTTCTGTGCCGGGGAAAGTCGCGAAACTGTATGAGGTGATTGCGGAGGAGACGAGTGAAGAAGGGGTGTCAAAGCGGCGTGGGGAAGGTCGATCGGTCCAGCCCACGCAGTTGCGGGTGGTCGAGGGCGAGAAGCCCGATGCAAAGGCAAAACCCAAGCCGGGACGATCGACTTACCCGAATGCTAGGCCCAGAGTTCCGAAGGCGGCTGAACCGCTGGGGGATTGGGATTAGCGAGATTGGGTTTGGACTGTAGGACTTTTGGAAGGAATGATTCTATGAACGTAAAACGCTTTTTTTCTCAGGTTCAATCTTGGATTGCTCAGCATCCGTTGCTATTTTTAATTGGAATTGCGATCGCAGTGAGATTGGTCGGGATTACTGCGCCTATTATTGGCATTCATGCTTGGCGACAGGCCGATACGGCAGCGATTGCTCGGAACTTTTATGAAAATGGATTCAATTTTTTCTATCCGCAGGTGGACTGGGGTGGGGCGGATCAGGGCTTTTGCGAAACCGAGTTTCCGATTTATTCCTTTTTAGTGGCCATGCTCTATCGCCTTGGAGGTGCGCAGGTTTTCTTAGCGCGTTTGGTTTCGGTCGCTTGTGCGGTGATTGGACTCTGTGGCTTGTATCAATTGGCCGAACGTTTTTTTGAAAAGCGGGCTGCTTTTTGGGCTTGCTTTTTTTATGCGTTGTTGCCGCTGTTAATCTACTACACCCGAACCGTTCAGCCGGAGTCGATGCTGGTGATGTGTTCGATCTGGGGCGTTTTGTATTTTAAAAAGTGGATTGATCAGGGCAAAACGTCTGCGCTATTGATTTCAAATCTGTCTGTCACGATCGCCTGTCTGATCAAGGTCCTTCCTTTAGTGTATTTGGGATTACCGATCGCCTTTCTCGCTTGGAGTCGATGGGGATGGAAAATGCTTGCGAAGCCTCAGCTATGGGGCTATGCCATCGTGCCTTTGGTGAGTGTGTTTCTTTGGTATAGCCATGCTCACAACATTTTTCTGACCTATGGTAATACCTTTGGGTTTTCAGGAAATACGACCGATCGGTATGACTATGGCATTCTGTTAACCTGGTATTTCTGGAGTGAAATCTTGGTTAAAGTTGCGGTACGTCAGTTTGCAATTTTTGGATTTTTCATCTTTTTAGTGGGCTTGTCGTTACCCAAACGTAACGTTCAAGAATGGGTTTTTCCGGTTTGGTTAGGGGCATCGGTGCTTTGCTGGATGGCGGTTCCAGTTACGAGTGTGGTGCATGAGTATTATCATTTAAGTTTTATGGTTCCTGGGACGATTGTAATGGGAAAAGCCTGTGCCCATTATCTAAATCCTGAGTTGTATCCAACCCAATCTGTACAGAGACGGGCGATCGTCACCTGTATTAGTTTGGCTTTAGTTGCAAGCACGGCATTTTATAGCATTGATTATCGATCGAAGGAGAACGTCGATCGGTCTCTGGTCTTTGAACTCGCTCAACAGGTGAAATACAATACGGAACCCAATTCAAAGATCATCGCAACCACAGGCGGCGATCCAAGTTTGCTGTATCTGGCCCATCGTAAGGGCTGGATTGTCAATCCGATCGCGTTGACGCCTGATTGGGTTAAAGATAAGCAGAAGCAAGGTGCAACGTATTTAGTCGGCAGTTTTGGATTTGTGGAGAGTTACGTGCTGGCCTTGGATGAAAATCAAAGGCGGGCGATCGAAACTGTGATTCAAAGTCAGGGTCGTCGATTTCAAGAAAAAGATAATTTTATTGTTAAACTACGACCTTGAGCAGAATTTTCGAGATAGGGATCCATTCCAGCAAAGGGAGGGATGATCGACGGGAAGCGCAAATAGCATGTCGATCGCTTTAGATTTGGACTTTATCTCACTCGATAGAGATAGCTAAATCGGGTTTAAATTTTGGATTTGGCTTATCAGGATAGCCTCTGGGATTGCAAATTACTCTTGTCTTCCCAATCCAATAATCCTGTTGGGTATGAATATGGCCATGTATCCAGATCTTTGCCTGTGAATTTGCAACAAATTCATCTAAAGCTGAGACATAAGCTGCACTCAAAAGGTCCTCATGGCGATGGGCTGAGAGCGATCGAAGACTGGGTGCATGGTGCGTGATGACGACCGTTGGGATATTTGGGTCTGCGATGAAAGCCTTCTCTAGAAACGATCGGGATTTGTTGTGAATAACAGATGTATCGATCGATCGTAATTTTCGATAGTCTGTACTCACTCTAATTTTACGATAGTCATTCATTTTTTCTGATGCATGATATCCAGCGACCCGTGGATCTCCAAATAGCTTGAAATCTGTCCATAGCGTACAGCCTAGAAATCGCACTCCATTAATTTCGAAGCTGTCATTCTCTAGGACTGTGATATTGGAATCGATCGTTAATTCCTTTAAATCATCCACCAGTTTTGGGTATGCTTTTCCGTAGTATTCATGATTGCCGAGTACGTAAAGAACAGGTTTATCTTGAATATGCTCTTTCGCCCACAGTACGCCTTTCTTCGCAACATGAATATCCCCTGCTAAGATTACGACATCCGCATCGGTAGACGGGATTTGGAAAGGCTGGAATTCAATGTGTAAATCGCTAAGGATTTGTATTTTCATTTCAAAACAAGACGATCGGTTGATTTACACCTAATTTAGCGCAAAAAATATCGATCGTCTCTAGCTGTCGGCTCAAGTTAGCCGATCGCTCTCAATTTCGCCGTAGTCCAGTTTAATCAAGCGATCGCCCACGTTGAAGTACCGATCGTCATGGCTAATCACGATCACCGTTTTACCTTTCGCTTTCAACTCTTGCAAAATCGTGTGATAGAACAATTCGCGAAACACTGGATCTTGGTCCGATGCCCATTCATCGAAGACATAGACCGATCGATCTTCCAGATACGCATTGAGTAAGGCCAACCGTTTTCGTTGTCCCGTTGACAATGCAGTTGTCGATAGTATTCCATCTTGGATACTGACCTTGTGGGCAATTTGTAGTTTTTCTAGATAGAGTTGCGATCGTTCTTTGGTTTCGGGGGTCTCTAGGACTCGATCGAAGAGGTGGAAATCTGCAAATACTGCGCTGAAGTTTTCGCGATAGTTGGGTAAGCCGTCTGCGGTCACGACCTGGTTATCCCAGGCGATCGTCCCGGTTTCGGGTGGATACAATCCCATTAAGATCTTCGCGAGGGTTGATTTGCCGCTGCCGTTGCCGCCAACGATAAACACGAGCTGTCCGGCGGGGATTTCTAATTTGGGGATGGTGAGGGTGAATGGGGTGTCTTCTTTGTCGCCTCGGTATTGATGGACGACATTAGAGAGCGCAATGGATTTTGCTGGAGAGTTGCTGTCTTGGATGTGGCTCAGGGCGTTGGTTTCGGCTTGGGATTCTAGGGTGAGTCCCATTTCGTCTACTTTGGCTAGGGCGACGTTGGCCTGCATTAGAAACGGTAAACGCTGAAACAAGTTCCCAAAAGGAACCATTAGGAAAATAATGGTGAGGGAATAGGCCGATAATACGGCTGGAGTGACATCCTTCAACAGTTTTGGCAACGCAAAGAGAATCATTCCAATGATGAAGAACAGCAATAGGTTGCCCCAGCCTGTTGCTACGGAAAATAAGGTTAAGGCCCGCACTTGATAGTTCTTCGATCGGGCGGCACTCGGTCCGAGATCGTCTTCTAGGAACGATCGGCGGCGTAGTCCACTGAGTTTGAGTTCCTTGGTGCCTGCGGTCAGGCTGCCGAAGTGTTTTAGCAATGTGTCGTTTTCAGCGCGGGATTCTTTGAGATATTTTCTAGCATTTCCTAATAATGCCTGGACTGTCACCGTCGCGAATCCTACACAGGCGACCATCGCTAAGAAAACCGGAAGCGACTGAGAGGCTAAATAAAACCAACAAGAGGCAATCAAGGCCAGATCAATACAGACGAAGGGCAGGATAAAAATGGTATTGGCGATCGTCTGCACATCCTCTGTCAGCGTCGCCAAGACTTTGTTTGCACCCAATTGCTCTAGGGTTGCCAGCGGCGTACTTAAGACGGCTTTGGATAGTCGGAGTCGCAGTTCGTAAATTGAGTTTTGGGCGAGACGAATGAGCAAGTATTGAGAGGCGATCGTTGTGATCAGAGAGGCGATCGTCAACGCGATAAATGATTCTAAACTAACGCCTTTGCCTGTCACAGCCTCATTAATCATCCGAATTAATAAGGCGCTACAGACGCCGCTGAGTGCGCCCATGATGCCTGCGATCGTGACGCTCTGCCAAGATGATTTCAAGAGTAAGAGTAACAGTTTCATGATGTACCTAAAAGTTTTGCGTCATTTCCCCAATCCCGGTGGCCCCCTAACCCCCAATTCTGGGGGGACCGGAAATGGTTTTGACATTCTTACTCCCCCAAAATTGGGGGTCGGGGGGCGGTTCGCCAGGATTTACACCGATCGACCCTGTACCTTCCTAAGCAATTCATAAAATGCAGACCAATCATTTTCTTGATCAATTCTCTCCCAAATGGCTTCGATCGTTGGACGGGTCATCATCACCTCCGGATTGCAATCCTTTAAGCGTTTCCCAAGCTCTTCTAAATCTGCTTCAGATCTAGAATTTAGCATTTTGAAATAGTAGTCACGCCATTGGTCGAAGAGCGATCGGATTTCATCATTGATCACTTCAACGTCGGACAAAATCAAGGTAGCGTCCGATCGCCACTCTGCCCGAAACGTATCGGCTAACTGAGCGAAAAATTCGTGATAGCCGACTTGGGATTTATGGAGAAGTTCGATCGTGGTTTTCATCAATTCCCGAGCTAACGGATCATCGCCATGTTCAAAATCCACCTCAAACCCGAGTTTCGCCAGCATCAACGTCCGATAAACCTTACCATACTGCTCTTCGTAGCCCGATAGTCCTGCTTCAAGATCACCGCTAGAAATCACATGTTTCAACGGTGACTGCAACATCTGAAGATTCCATTTGCAAATTCCAGGCTGATTACTATAGGAATAACGTCCGCCATTATCGAAGTATGCGGCAGTGAATCCAGGGTCTAACGTTGGAAGGAATGCAAAGGGACCATAATCAAAACTCTCCCCGGTGATCGCCATATTATCGGTATTTAACACCGCATGGCAGAACCCCGACGCCATCCATTGTGCCACTAAGGTCGCGACCCGATCGCTCAATTCTGCATAAAACAACGAATACCGCGATTCTTCCTGGGCTAAATGGGGGTAATAGACCTCGATCGTATGATCTAATAACCGAGCAATCAAATCCCGTCGCCCCAGAGCATCTAGCCGCTCAAAGGTGCCGAATCGAATGTGGGATTCCTGAACGCGAATCATGACGGACGATCGGGTGGGTGACGGCTCATCCCCGCGATATAAGCCTTCTCCGGTCTCCACTAAACTCAAACATCGTGACGTTCTCACACCCATTCGATGCAACATTTCTGCCGCTAAAACTTCTCGCACACCGCCCTTCAACGTTAACCGTCCATCGCCCCCGCGTGAATAGGGTGTGGTGCCCGATCCCTTGGTGCCCATGTCGTACAATTTCCCATCAATTCCACGCACCTGCCCATATAGAAACCCCCGCCCGTCGCCGAGTTGTGGATTGTAATGTCCAAACTGATAGCCATGATATTTCATCGCCATCAAAGGTTCTCGCCCCTGAAATTTTCCAAAGGCTTCAACAAAATCCTCATCGCCCACCTCTGACGGCTCCAGCCCAAATTGCTCCAGCACATCCTCATTGCGCCACCGCAGCAGATGCGTCGGAAACTCAGCCGCCGCAACGATATCGTAGTAGTCATCACCTAAAAATTTCTCGATCGACGGCTCGTAAGTGAGATTCAGAATAGGATTCACGGCAAGGACAGAAAATGGGGGAGCATTAAGAATTATAGGTCATTGTTGTGCGGGTCTTCATCCTGCAAGGGTGAGCTACAGTAATTCCTGCAATGGCTCTATATTAAAAACCGAAAGATGCCCCATTCCCGCTGCCCAAGTCGAAATCAATAAATAGCGATCGTCCACCACTGCTACTGCGGTTGGATTTTCAGGGAGACGCAATTGAGCGACAACTTCCCCACCTCGATTTAGCACCAGCCCTCGACCGAAGCGATCGATCGCAATAATGCCCTTACTTAAGACTCCTATGACCTTTGGCTCAAAGGGCAAGACCACTCGCCGCACCTGCAGTGGTTGAAGTTGAATCAACAGTAAAGACTGGGGTGAACTGCTTTCCGTTGCGATCAAAAAATGGCGTCGCAAGGTGGGCCATAACCGATCGATCGAAACCTGTAATGACATTTCACCTAACCGATCGCCGCGTCGATTCCATACCTCAATGATTAGCTTCGGACAATCTTGTTCATCTGTTGTTTGAATCAGGAGTGCAAAATGGCGTGAATCAATCGCCGTCACTTGTATGACGTTCTCATCAGCGCGCAATCGTTCCCATCTAGGGAACTGCTGCTCAGGACAAAATAATCCCACCGAATCAGATGTGACTTGTGCGAACCAGTAGCCTGCTGGATCAACAGTGATCATTTCAGCGATTGGGTCTTCTAGACAGGGCTTTAACCAATCTTCGTCGCAATAGTAAAGCTGTGATGAGGTTGCGATGTAACAGCCGGAGGTGCTGGGCCAAGCCTGATCAATAGAGTCAGATAATCGATGTAATTGCTTACTACAATGCTCAATTTCCCCCTGCTTAACTCGTCCAAATCTAATTTTTGTTGATTCAATTCGATATAAGATGACTTCATCAGACTCTTCTTGTTGGACAGGCTGAATTAATAATTGTTGAATGGGATGTTGAATGGATTCATAGGAACAGCGTTTGAGTGCTAAAACTGGAATTTCTACTGAGGCTCCTAAATTTAAATCTGAAGTGGAAGGAGGACTTTTTTGAATCTTTTGAATGACTTCTACGATCGCAAGCCGCATTTCATTAGCATTGCGATAGCGCTGCCCCGGCAGCTTCGCCAACGCCCGCAGCAGAATGACCTTCAGGGAATCCGGTAGTGAATCTGGAAGCTGCACAATGTTATTTAAATGAGCCGATCGCAGTGCCCCTGGTGTTCCTGAAAAAGGCCGATTGCCCATTAATAGCTCATACATCAAAATGCCGATCGCATAGAGATCGGCACTAACTGAATGCTGCCCAAAAAAACGCTCCGGAGCCATATAGGCCGGAGATCCGCTCATTCCTGTCCCCGAAAATGGCAGCTTATTTAAATCCTGTGTGACCCGCGCAATCCCAAAATCTGCAATCCTAGGCAACACCCCATCCGATCGAATCTCTAATAGAATATTTTCAGGTTTGATATCACAGTGAATAATGTTTTGCTCATGGGCTTGAGCCAGTCCTGATAAAATTCCTTCAACGATCGACAGCGCTGTAATTAAATGCTGCGATTGCTCCTCTGTATGACTAAATCCCAGGCTAAATCGACTGTCCATCCATTCTCGCAATGTCCCGCCCTCACAGTAATCCGTGACGAGATAGCGATGCTGCATCCAATAGTCGCAGGCCCAGCAAGTGACAATATTCGGATGCTGTAATGTGACTAGAAATCGTAACTCGCGCAAAAATTGATTCGTTGGAAAGCGGTCTTGGTCTAACTCCTTCAAGGCAAACAGTTGCCCCGTCGATCGATGAACCCCCAAGAAGACCTTTCCATACTGTCCCCGTCCCACTAGCCCTAATAATCGATACTGCGATCGGCTAGGAGCATTGCGCTGAAAGTGCTGCAATGCTCCTGAACCCTGTCGGCTATTTGAGATTTTACCTGACAAATTGTTCGACAATGGATGGGATGTCCGATAAACGTTCACAGCGGTTCTCTAGGCACAGAGGGCAGTCATAATCGCATCATGGGATTCGCGCTTTTCAAGCATGGGTTCGATCGCTTCAAGACGCTTCCGCGTTCCGACGATGAACGTGTTACAACTCCCGCCCAGAGATTCGCATGTTGTTTGTACTGTATGTAAATCTCGACCGACCAATTGGCTAAAGAAGGCTGAAAGGACTCCGGCCTCTAGAGAGCAAGCGGTCGCTTCATAGTCTGACGGTGCGCTATTGGCGAAGGCTGAATGGGTGGTGCGTAAGATGATAAATCCGCGCTGGTGATGGGTTTGGTCAAATTCCATCATTCCCCATCCATAGGTCGCCCAGCAATCTTTTAAGCAATGCAGAAATTCTGCCATACTCATATCGACCAGAGGCTTTTCATAGTAATCTGTCACTTCGTCCCGGAAGCGGGTATAGAAATTTTTGCCCCACCAGCGTCCGCAGTTGAATAACACTAAACCTGTAGCTTGGCCTGTTTCTTTCAACAATCCTGAATAGATGGCTTCAATCAGTGGTGACGGAATGGCCAGTAACCGATCGCCCCGACGGTTTTCCAGCAGGCCCATTTCTAGGTCGCCCTGGACGTAGGATTGGCTAGAGTAATAATGGCCTGGAATACGAGGCTGGACGAGTAAATCAGCAACGGAAATCATGATGTCTCCTACACAGGATAAGGTACGCAAGAACGGCTAACAATCGTGAAACTTAAAACAATTAGCCTAAAATAATCCAGCAACGGTGAGCAGTGCCTCATCATTCACTTCAGCTTGGACTTCAAACTGTGCTTTGACTCGATCGAGAAAAGGCGTCAATATCCGGAATTGCTGGGTATTGAGCGATGTCGACCTAAAATAATCCAGCAACGGTGAGCAGTGCCTCATCATTCACTTCAGCTTGGACTTCAAACTGTGCTTTGACTCGATCGAGAAAAGGCGTCAATATCCGGAATTGCTGGGTATTGAGCGATGTCGAAAGCTGTCTACGGATAGCAGTATGCAAATGGCTATCAATCTCTAAGGTTCCATGAATTTCCATGGATTCCTTAAACCATCCCAAGAACCGCAAATCCAAATAGGTCGGATCATCCATCAACATCGCCATGGCACAATGCCGCAACGACAGCATGGCGTGACGCAGGCTATTTTCTAGACGTGTAACTTGTTCAGCGGGAAAGGCTTGTTCTAGCTCATCGGCGATCGGCTGCATCCAAGCAATTTCTTGATCTCTTAAAGTACGGTAGAGTCCTGTGCGTTCTTTTAAAGACGTCATGTACTGGCTGACTTCGGCGGTTGCTTCTGGTTTCAAATAACGACTTTCAGCTTCGTGAAATAATGTCTCAATAACGGGCTTCATAATCGTGTCCTCCTGAAATGAATTTAAAACATGTCTGAAAAGTCGTTTAATGTGAATGTCGATTCACGATCGGGTTTCGGATTACTGGTTGTAATGCTTGGGGTTGAGACTTCCATCATGGCGACCCCATCCCAATTCACGGCGGTCATAAATTGACTAATGGTCAATGAAAGCGAGAGGGGTGCATTGGGATCGGGACGTTGGAAATCTGGAATGTCGTCGAAGTCTAGAACCGAACTCGATCGAACAGTTGGCTTTTGGGCGACGTTATCCCAGTTCACGCTGCCCAGAAATTGCTGAACAGAAATCTGTTCCCAGAAGGGACGATCGGCGACTTGACTCATTTCATTTCTCCTGCACGCAGGCGCTTCTCAATGTCCTTCGCCGTTGCACCTTCGTTCAACCAGAAGGATGCGGCATCAATGCGCTCTTGACCACCCAAGAGGAATTTACAGTAGGTTTCACCCATGGAATAGCATTGAATCTCGATGCAACCCAATTGCTTTTTGACCATTTCAGTAAAGAATCCAGAGAACAGTCCCGCATACAAATGGCAGACAGGTTTACCCACATCTCCAAGGGTTCTGGCGAGGGCTGAATCAAATAGATTGATGAACATAAAGCCTTGACGACGATCGCCCATATCCACTTCCCAACGACCCCAACCCTGCGCCGTGTATGGCCACCACCAGGTTTCGAGTAAAAACATCAGGCTGGTTTGACGAACGGGTCGATCGAACTCTTTTTCAAACCACTTCTCAAAGAAGAAGGCATCTTTTTGACCCCATTCGCAGCCGATGGTATACATAATGGCAGCGGACGCTTCCCCGACTTCTTCTTCGAGTCCTTCGACCAAACCAATAATGAAGTCTTCTGTCGCTAGGATATTTTGAGCGTCATTCCAATCGACGATCGTGCCCTTGTTGGGTTCAAATTGAAAAAAGTCTTTGAAGCTGTAATGATTATGCTTTTTAGCATTCTGCTGTTTGGCAGGTGTTTGGTGGTCGAGGATGAGAGTCATAGGAATGGTGCGTGAAGGGTGTAGTTATGGAAAATGAGAGCCGCGATTTGGAATCGCCCATCAGCTATTGAACGCTGCCGAGCAAGCGCTGATTGAGGACGAGAATGGGGAGAAAGAGGGAGGCTTGTTGAGGGGTTAAATGCTGTTTCACAACCTCTTGCATCGTCGCATAGGTTGCATTGCAGCTTTTTTGGGCACCAAAAGCCCGCATGACCGTCTGGAACCACAATAGGAACCGATCGCGCAGGGTTTCGGTATCATCCATTAGGAGTGCAGCGGCAGAGTAGCGCCAGGTCCGAATGGCATCGCGTTTCCATTTGGGGGCGAGATCGACATTGCCGCTGCGAAGAATGTTGGGATCTTGAGCCAACATTTTTTCCTGGACTTGTTGAATGACGGTTTGCTCTAGTTCTTGAAGCTTTTGGTAGGTCTGAAGGCGCAATTCGTAAGTTTTGAGGTATTCGGGGATAAACCGCAATTCCTCATCACTCGCGTATCGGCCTTCCGCTTCAAAACTCAGGCGCTGCATTTGGCTCAACATAAAAACATTCCTCCTTGACGCAGTAATCTCTGTATCGAGAATGCCCCGCAAGTCAAGGTCTCTAACTAGCACAAAGCGACATGTTTGTTAAGTTTTTTCGAGATATTTTTAGTCAAGTCCTAAAGTCCCAGTACGGATTTAGCGGAGCTTAGGTAATAAAGTCGATCGTCGTAGCCGTTATAGCCACCGTTGATCCGGTAGGTGATGCTGTCTACATCATCGCGATCGGCAAAGGAAGACAGGTCTCGCGTTCCCCAGAACCAGCCCGCACTGCGACAAGCAAGATCATCATCGGCAAGGCGAGTGGGGTTGGCTAGCAGGTCTACGCCGAGAGCTTCGCCGCAGTCGCCGTAGTTGGTGCGTCCGGTGATTTGAATCAGACCTCGGCCTTTAAAGCGGACGCCGTCGCCTGCTTCGACGTTGCCAAGATCGTCGCGCCATTCATAGTCTTCACCCGATGCGAGTTCTTCGAGGTAATTAAAGGAGCCGGATTCATGGCAGAGCTGGGCTAGGAAGTGGGCTTGACGGAGCGGGGTGGTCAGGTCAAATTCCGCTAGGGTGGCGATGATGTGAGGGTAGAGTCGAGCGACTTGATCGGGATCGGCACTGGGGGCGATTTCGAGAAGCTGATCCAAGGTGAGATGGATGTTGCTGGTGTCGATCGTAGGTGTGGCTGCGGATTTGCCCTCAGATTTTGCTTCAGTCAAGAGGTCGGCATAGGGTGGAGCGTCGATCGCCCGATCGCTTTTACCGAGTCCAATGCGCAGGACTTCATCGAGCCAGCCATCTTCTGGGCTGAGTGTGCCGACTGGCAGGGCGGCAATTTTTTGTTGAATGAGTCGAGCGGCTTTTTTGCGGGCTTCGGCGATCGGCACGTCGGGATAGAGGGAGGCGTAGGGCGCTTTGTCGGCAGGGCGGGCGGGTTTGCCGTTGAGTTTGCGCACGACTTCATCGGCTTTATAGTCTGCGGTTTCCAATGAACGATCGCCCCAACTGCTGAGGAGTTGCATGAGGCGATCGCCGCCTTCGGTGCGCCAGGTTTGGAGTTGGTCTGGAGTGAAGGTAGCCATGGAGTTGTTCCTCTAAGCGATGTTTAGATGCGGTGTTGAGCTTCCGATAGGAATGATTACGTAGACCCTAAAAAAGATATGCAAATCGAGTGATTGGCAAATGGAGGACTTTAGGAGATGCGGCCTGAGCCGAGTGTTTTAGTTTCTCTAGAGTGGACGTAGTTTCCAGAAGATCAACACAAAAATTCAAAATGTCAGGGTTTACAGGACCTGAAGAGCCGTCCTCCAAACTTTTCGTGCATTTTTGGCAGTCTCGCATACACTATTAGCGCAGGGAGTCGTATCAAGCTCAAGACGCTATATGTAGCGTTTCGGTGAGATTCTAGTCTACTGCTAATTTTTGGGTGTTGTCTCTACTGATTCAGTCGATCGCTTTGGTTCTTTTTTAGTCAGCCTGTCCAAACTTTTAAAACGCTCATGTACCAAGTCTCTGTCTCCGGTTCATCAACCGCATCCCCTACCACGTTGCTCCATCCCAGGGTCAAGCAAGCTTTGGCGTACTTGGATTGTTATTTGGAGGATGAGCTGCTGAGATATCGCAGAGCAAAGTCTGGATCTCAGGTGGCTCCTTCTTCGGCGCGAGCCATGCGTCCTGACGATCGGGCTAAGGCGACGGTTGAGTTGACCCAGTTTGTGCCGATGGATGCGTTGCCTAAGCCGATCGCTAAATCCGATGAATTGATTGAAGAGTCGTTGACTGAAGAATCGATGGCTGCATCGGCAACGCCGCTAGCTGAAGATGTATTGGCGAATCTGGCGGTGATCCCTGAGGATGGGGAAGCTTATTCGCTGGATGATCTGATGAATCATTCGGGGATGGAGATGCTGGGGGATAGATATGATTCTCCAGATGATTATTTGGAGTCTTCTGAGGAGTTGCTGCGGAGTCTGGCTCAGGAAGAGGCCAATGTGGAGCATGAGCGCAGCAGTTTGGAGAGTTTGCTGACGCCGTTTGGAATTGGTTCCATGATGCTGATGCTGATGGGCAGTGGCATGTTTGGTTATCTGGTGATGAATCCTTCGACTTTTACGGCTTTGGGTTCGGGGTTGACTCGCCTGGTGAGTGGATTCCGGGGTGGAAATTCTGCCCCCACTGCGCCTACTGTGGCGGTTGCGCCTGCTCAAGGGGGCGGTGAGGTGCCGAAGGAAAGTAGTGAGTTCATGGATTTGAGTCTGAAGAGTTTGGTGGTGATGGGGACTCAGGGTAAGGGAACGTCTGCATTACGCCTTCCAGCGGCGATCGCACCCAAGACCAATGCGCCTAATTCAATTGTGAATGCTCAGCCGGGAATGCCGACGGTGGTGGTGCCGGGACAAATTGGAACGCCGGGACAGCCTGGAACCCCTGCACCTGCGGGAACGGCGATCGTGGGCGGCGGCACAGCTCAACCTGCGGCTGCACCCAGCAACATCGCAGCTCAACCTGCAGCCAAACCGAAGCCTTCTCTCTATCGTCCAGCTCAGCCCCAGAAGAGCTATCCAGCGCCTGCCCGATCGGCGGCTCCTCAACCTGTGCGGACCGTAGAA